>NZ_JANLOG010000142.1:0-80968 GCF_025466205.1 Pseudomonas sp. 13B_3.2_Bac1 | reverse complement strand
ACAACAAGGATCTAAGCCCTTAGATCAGCGGCTCATCCGCCTTCTTGTTCTTCCAGCCATCATTGCCCGGCAGGATCAGGTTCAGCGCAATCGCCACCACCGCGCACAGCGCAATGCCTTTGAGGCCGAAGTCATCCGGGCCAGTACCGGTGCCGACCAGCACACCGCCGATACCGAATACCAGGGTCACCGACACGATCACCAGATTGCGCGCCTCGCCGAGGTCGATCTTGTGGCGGATCAGGGTGTTCATCCCCACCGCCGCGATCGAACCGAACAACAGACACAGAATCCCGCCCATCACCGGCACCGGAATGCTTTGCAGCAGCGCGCCGAACTTGCCGATGAACGCCAGGGTGATGGCGAAGATCGCCGCCCAGGTCATGATTTTCGGGTTGTAGTTCTTGGTCAGCATCACCGCGCCGGTCACTTCGGCGTAGGTGGTGTTTGGCGGGCCGCCAAACAGGCCGGCCGCCGTGGTGGCGATGCCGTCACCCAGCAGGGTACGGTGCAGGCCAGGCTTCTTCAGATAGTCGCGACCGGTCACGCTACCCACGGCAATCACGCCGCCGATGTGCTCGATGGCCGGAGCCAGCGCCACCGGAACGATGAACAGGATCGCCTGCCAGTTGAACTCCGGCGCGGTGAAGTGCGGTAGCGCAAACCATGGCGCCGCCGCAATCTTCGCGGTATCGACCACGCCGAAATAGAACGACATGGCGAAACCCACCAGCACCCCGGAAATGATCGGCACCAGACGGAAGATGCCTTTACCGAACACCGCCACGATCAACGTGGTCAGCAGCGCTGGCATCGAGATCATCATCGCGGTCTGGTAGTGGATCAGCTCGGAGCCGTCGCCCGCCTTGCCCATCGCCATGTTCGCGGCAATCGGCGCCATGGCCAGGCCGATGGAAATGATTACCGGACCAATCACCACCGGCGGCAGCAAGCGGTCGATGAAACCGGTGCCCTTGATCTTCACGGCGAGGCCGAGGAAGGTGTAGACGAAACCGGCTGCCATCACGCCGCCCATGGTCGCGGCGAGGCCGAACTGGCCCTTGGCGAGAATGATCGGGGTGATGAAGGCAAAGCTCGATGCAAGGAATACCGGCACCTGACGCCCGGTGACGATCTGGAACAGAATCGTCCCCAGACCCGCGGTGAACAGTGCCACGTTCGGGTCAAGGCCGGTGATCAGCGGCATCAGCACCAGGGCGCCGAACGCTACGAACAGCATCTGGGCGCCGGACAGCACCGTGCGCCAGAGCGGATCGTTGAACTCTTGCTGCATGCTCACGCGTCCTTCTGCTTGGTACCGAAGATCTTGTCACCGGCATCGCCAAGCCCTGGGATGATGTACCCGTGTTCGTTCAGACGCTCGTCGATGGACGCGGTGTAGATGGTCACGTCCGGGTGAGCCTGTTCCACCGCGGCAATGCCTTCCGGCGCTGCCACCAGCACCATTGCGCGGATGTCCTTGCAACCGGCTTTCTTCAGCAGGTCGATGGTCGCAACCATGGAGCTGCCGGTGGCGAGCATCGGGTCGATGATCATCGCCAACCGTTCGTCGATTTCCGGAACCAGTTTTTCCAGATAAGTGTGCGCTTGCAGGGTTTCTTCATTGCGGGCAACGCCCACAGCGGAAACCTTGGCACCCGGGATCAGGCTCAGCACGCCTTCGAGCATGCCGATGCCGGCGCGCAGGATCGGCACGACGGTGATCTTCTTGCCGGCGATTTTCTCCACCGACACAGTGCCGCACCAACCGGCGATATCGTAGGATTCGAGCGGCAAATCTTTTGTAGCTTCATAGGTCAACAGAGCGCCGACTTCCTGAGCAAGCTCACGGAAATTCTTGGTGCTGATATCGGCGCGGCGCATCAGGCCGAGTTTATGGCGGATCAGCGGATGGCGGATCTCGAGGATGGGCATGGAAAAACTCCGGCGGCGGGCAAAAAAACCGGCCTAGATTAATCTATCCGAGGGCGATGTCCTATAGGACATTGAGTACGTTAGTCCATTAAGGCTTGATTCGACCTCACGGGATGCGTACCTTTGCCCGCTTTTCCGAAAACATCCCCCTGGAGAGCGCCATGTCCGCTGATCTCGAGCATATCCGTCAAATCATGCGAGAGGCTGACTGCCTGTACACCGAATCTGAAGTCGAGGCCGCCATCGCCCGCGTCGGTGCACAAATCAACGAACAACTGGCCGATAGCAACCCGGTGGTGTTCTGCGTGATGAACGGCGGCCTGATCTTCTCCGGCAAACTGCTGACTCACCTGCAATTTCCGCTGGAAGCGTCCTACCTGCACGCGACCCGTTATCGCAACGAAACCAGCGGCGGCGACCTGTTCTGGAAAGCCAAGCCGGAAGTTTCGTTCATCGACCGCGACGTGCTGATCATTGACGACATCCTCGACGAAGGTCACACCCTGGGCGCGATCATCGACTTCTGCAAACACGCCGGCGCGCGCAAAGTGCACACCGCCGTGCTGATCGACAAGGATCACGACCGCAAGGCGCGTCCTGACCTGAAAGCAGACTTCGTCGGCCTGCCATGCGTTGACCGCTACATCTTCGGTTACGGCATGGACTACAAAGGTTACTGGCGCAACGCCAACGGGATCTTCGCCGTTAAAGGCATGTAAGCAAGATCAAAAGATCGCAGCGTGCCGCAGCTCCTACATGGGATTGATGTACACCCTGTAGGAGCTGCGGAACGCTGCGATCTTTTGCTTTTAAAAGACTGCTAAAGTGCTCGGCCCGCCCCCGGAGCCTGTCATGAGCCTTTTGATCCGCAGCCTTGCCGCCCTGTTGCTGACCCTCAGCCTGCCCCTGGCCGCCGCCCCGGCGCCGATGCACAGTCAATTTCTGCCGCCAGACGACCTGACCCTGCGCGATGCCGAGCCCGAGCAGCAACAACTGCTGCAAGTCACCGATTATTCGGTGGTGGTCGGTGCGCAACGCCAGTCCAATCAGCAGCCAATCCCCGTCACGTCGCCGCTGATGATCCGTCTCAAGGGCAAGTCGTTGAACAAGGGCGCGACCATCACGCAAGTGCTGGTCAACTTCGATGGCGAAAGCAAAAGCCTGAAAAAACCGGTTTATGACGACAAGAGCAAGACCCTGACCCTGTATTACCCGCTGGCCCAGTACCGGGTAGTGATCGATCTGCTGCGCAACGACACCGTCTATGTGCAATTCCTCAGTTACGCCAACGGCCACATCTGGGCCGATCTGCACACCGGGGCCGTTCGTTCGCGTTGAGCCTTGTGGCGGGGCAGGGGTAAACTGCCCGCCCCGTGTAATGTCTGCGAGCTGGAGTCGGCAATGCGTAAAGATAAGAAACAGGTGATTGGTGACGAGATCGGCGATGAGCAGATCAAGCTGTTCCTCGATTTTGAACCGGTCGACGCCACTTCGCCGTCGCTGCACAAACTGGTCAAGGCCTATCGCGGCCTGCGCATCGACGATTTCGAGCGCTTTCTGACGTTCTTCGTGGCTGCCGGTTACGACGTGGATGGCAAGGATGAGCAGGGCAAGACCTTCGTTGAGCTGATCGCCGATCAGCGCAACGCCCCGGACTATATCGAGCTGATCGAAAAGTCCCGCACCTGATCCCTGTGGGGGGGGGGGGGGGGGGGGGGGGGGGGGGGGGGGGGGGGGGGGGGGGTTTGGGTGGGGGGGGGGGGCGGGGGGGGGGGGGGGGGGGGCCGGGGGGGGGGGGGGGGGCCCCCCCCCCCCCCCCCCCCCCCCCCCCCCCCCCCCCGCGCCGCCCCCCCCCCCCCCCCCGCCCCCCCCCCCCCCCCCCCCACAGTGGTCGGTGGTTCAACTAAGTCCTGCCCATAAAAAAACGCCCCGCACTCACTGAGTACGGGGCGTTTTTTATGCCGCAAGATCAAGCGAAGCTTGGGGTCTCGCTGCTTTCTTCAACCAGTTCCAAAGCGATGTTGTTCTGCGTGTTGATCTTGCGATACAGCGCAGCATCGGTTTCCAGAACCTTTTCGCGGGCCGGGAAGATCTCCGCCAGTTTGGCCGCCCACTCACCCTTGGCCTTGGCCGGGAAGCATTTCTCGATCAGCTCGAGCATGATCGAAACAGTCACCGAAGCCCCTGGCGAAGCGCCGAGCAGAGCGGCGAGGGAGCCGTCTTTCGCGGCGACCAGTTCGGTACCGAATTGCAGGATCCCGCCCTTTTTCGGGTCTTTCTTGATGATCTGTACCCGTTGGCCGGCCACTTCCAGGCGCCAGTCTTCGGCTTTCGCCTCCGGGTAGAAGCGGCGCAGGGAATCCAGGCGCTGCTCCATCGATTGCATCACTTCGCTGACCAGGTACTTGGTCAGGTCCATGTTGTTTTTCGCCACTGCCAGCATCGGCCCGATGTTGCTGGCGCGAACTGATAGCGGCAGGTCCATGAAGGAGCCGTGCTTGAGGAACTTGGTGGTGAAACCGGCGTATGGCCCGAACAGCAGGGATTTCTTGCCGTCGACCACGCGGGTGTCCAGGTGCGGCACCGACATCGGTGGCGAACCGACTGCAGCCTGGCTGTAGACCTTGGCCTGGTGGTGCTTGACCACTTCCGGGTTATCGCAACGCAGCCACTGCCCGCTGATCGGGAAGCCGCCGAAGCCTTTGCTTTCTTCGATGCCCGAAGCCTGCAGCAGCGGCAGGGCCGCGCCACCGGCGCCGAGGAAGACGAATTTGGCGTCGACTTCACGGCTGCTGCCGCTGTTGACGTCCTTGATGCTGACGGTCCAGCCGGCGCCGTTGCGCTTGAGGCCGGTCACGCGCTTGCAGTATTTGACCTGGGTGTCCGGTGCGCTGGTCAGGTGCTTGAGCAACTGATTGGTCAGGGCGCCGAAGTTGACGTCGGTGCCGTTCATCACGCGGGTGGCGGCCAGCACTTCATCCGGCGAGCGGCCCGGCATCATCAGCGGCATCCACTCGGCCATCTTGGCCTTGTCTTCGGTGTATTCCATGTCGGCGAAGGCGTGGTGCTTGTGCAGCACGTTGAAGCGTTCCTTGAGGAACGACACGCCTTTGTCACCCTGAACGAAGCTCAGGTGTGGCACCGGGCTGATGAAGGATTTGCACGAGCCGAAGGTGCCTTTCTTGGTCAGGTACGACCAGAATTGCTTGGACACTTCGAACTGGGTGTTGATGTGCACGGCTTTCTTGATGTCGACGCTGCCGTCGGCTGCCTGCGGCGTGTAGTTCAGCTCGCACAGGCCGGCGTGGCCGGTACCGGCGTTGTTCCACGGGTTGGAACTCTCCGCAGCACCGGAATCCATCAACTCGACGACTTCCAGCTTGATCGCCGGGTCGAGCTCTTTGAGCAGTACTGCCAGGGTGGCACTCATGATGCCGGCCCCAACCAGAACTACGTCGACTGCTTCGTTATGCGCCATTTAACGCGTCTCCAAAATCTGCAGCACCAAATTGTCGGCATGGCTGCCAGGGAGTGACGGGGCAAGTCAGTTGCGCCCCAGATACCCATGGTCAGGTTCGTCATGTCCGAATCTTCGCAATTTTTCGCAACTTCGACGGATGCATGCGGCCTGGCTTCAAGAGTTGCATGAACTCATTTCAGCACGCGGCTGGCAATTCGACTTATGGTCGAGACATCCGTTTTGTGCAACCAAATCCGTAGCGGACAGGCTTCAGGCTCCGATGTTCGAGGTATCCCCGGTCCTGTGTCGTTGGGCTGTTTCAGACGCTAATGGTGCATGTTCAGACGCAAAACTATTCATTTGCTCGCCACACTCTTGTGAAGTTGTGAAAACCCGTTTTTTTCACGCTCTTTTGAAGACGTGAACCTCAAAAAGGGCTGTCCAGGCCTGGCACCGTGCCCGCAAAGGCAAAACAACGCGGTGGCCGAGCGTATGACAGCTCTGCAGATTCGCGAAAAGCGGGGTTTTGCCGGAAGAACAGGCAAGCGCGCCAACTTCACTCGATCTGTGTGGGCGGCTCTCTGTGGGCGATTTTGATGGCTAATGCTGGGCATTGCCGGTGTTGCGGGGCCCGATCAGGAGACGTCCTTATAATCGGGGGGAGATTGTATCGAAGAAATGCGCGCAGTTGCTCGTGTTTAATGACTTTTATTAGGCATCCGGTCAGATGCTCAACATCGCTTGCACGCGTGCGCGGGGCTGCGACGCTATGACGCGGGCGCTGGCGGGCAGTGGCTGGTGCAACCAGTTGAGACGTATTTCTTCGATTTCCACCCAGCCATCGCCCATCGGTTGCAGGCTGCACTGCTTGAATGCCTGGCAGTGACCGTTGCGGTCGAGCAGGGCAAAGCTGCGGTGCAGCGGACGTGGAGCGAACAACGAGATCAGATAACGCATGGCCAGGTACCTTGTTGGAGGACTGGTTTGAAGCTTGCCAAGTGGCCGTGACGCCAAGGTGTATGGGCGGTGAATAATCTGTGACAGGAACCGCATTCCCATGGGCGGGTCAGACATTCGAGTATTCACTGTCGAGTGCTGGTTACCCGCAGTGGCCCACCGCTATACTGCCGGCCTGTTTGTGCCTGATTCTGGAGAAAAGAGCATGTTGCAACGCCTGTTGTTCGGTTTGATCACTGTGACCAGTTTGACTCTGGTTGGCTGCGCCCACAGCCCGCAACAACTGAGCCCGGAACCCAAGCTGACCACGCAGTTGGCCCCGGTCGGCCATGGCCAGCAAGTGGTGGTGCGCGTGGTTGACGGTCGTCCGTCGCCAACCCTCGGCACCCGTGGCGGCCTGTACCCGGAAACCAGCGCCATCACCGTGCAGCGTGAGCAGATCCTGCCGAAGCTGCAGGCGCAGGCTGAAGCCGCCGTGCGTCTGCTCGGCTTCACCCCGACCAGCAACGGGATGAACGCGCCGCAACTGACCGTGACCCTGACCGAGCTGAAGTACCAGTCGCCGAAAGAAGGCATGTACGTGACCGAAGCCACCATCGGCGCGACCTTCCGCTCCGACGTGCAGAGCGGCAACCGTCGCTACAGCGGCCGCTACGGTGCTTCGCTGGACCAGCGCTTCGGCATGGCGCCGAACCAGGAAACCAACACCAAGCTGGTCAGCGACGTGTTGAGCGATGCCTTGACCCGTCTGTTCAAGGACCCGACCGTAGGTCAGATCCTCGCCGAGTAAGCTGTTCGGCAGATGTGCAAAAGCCCGGCGCCAGTGATGGCGCCGGGCTTTTTAATGTCCACTGATTCCCCGCTAATCCCCTGTAGGAGCTGCCGAAGGCTGCGATCTTTTGATCTCGTTTTTGAAAATCAAAGTCAAAAGATCGCAGCCTGCGGCAGCTCCTACAGGGGGGCGGTGTTATTCAGGCAGCCTGGGAGTAGAAGTCGAGCACGCTCACGCCGGTCAGCAGATCAGTCTCCGGCAAGTCCGCGTGCTGATGCCCGCCGAGGGCGCAATACACCAGCCAGTGGCGATCCTGAACATTGAAGGCAAGACTGCCGACGAGGCTCTGTTGTTCGTCGGTCGGGGTGATGAGGTACAGGCGATCCTGGTTTTCGGCGTGAAGCATGTCGCGTTCCATGTGTGTTTCGAGGCGCGCATGGTGGCCGATGTAAATGACGATGCCGTGACACAGGGCAGCCATCGGTCGATTGTCAGGTTATTTGTCGCAAAGGGTAGGGTAGTGGAGGCGTGTTTCGGTAGAATCCGCGCCGCGGTCGTCGATCTGGCGCCTGCCACACCGATTCAGTTCCGAGGTCTGTGATGTCGCTGCACTTGATGACGCTGTTTACCGCCCATCCCGCCAAATTGATCAACCTGCTGGCACTGGCACTGGCCTTTCCAGGCAGTTGGCTGCTGCACGCGACCCGCCGTCGTGAACAACGCGCTCTGGCCAGCATCGCCGCTCAACGCCAGGCTCAACCGAATGCCGAACCGATTCTGGATTGGGCAACGCTGCGCATGAACCGCTTTTTCTACCGCTTCGGTTTTGCCTGCCTCGGCCTGGCCCTGATCGTTTCCTGGATCAGTACCCGCTTCTAAGGACAGCACAAACCCTTGTGGCGAGGGAGCTTGCTCCCGCTGGGCTGCGAAGCGGCCCCGATTCAGGTAAACGCGGTTTTTCAGGTGTACCGCGTGATCTGGTTTTGCGACTGCTGCGCAGCCGAGCGGGAGCAAGCTCCCTCGCCACAAGGTTTGATTGAATCAGATAAAAAAACGGCGCCCCGAGGGCGCCGTTTTTGCGTCGAGTGGAAAGCGCTTACAACGGCAACCCAGCCTTCACCCGGTACTGATTACGCACCGGTGTCGCATATTGCAGCACCAGATACGGACGGTGCTCCTCAGGGCAGGCGTCCAGCCGGCGCTGCCATTCTTCCTGTGCCTTGGCCAGCTCATCGGCCGGGAACACCTCGGCGGCCTTCGGCACGTTCAGTTGCGGATCGGCATCGGCCCACATTGCATACGCCAGGTAATGCACCGGGAACAGGCGATAACCGCCGAGAATCTGCTTGTCCATCTCGACCGCCAATTGCTTGGTGTCTTCGAACAGCTCGGTGATCGGCGCGGCGAAGTTCACGTGCACCCGGCCCTTGTAGCCGGTGATGCCCTTGGCGATGCTCACGTCATCCTCGCCCGGTGCCTTGGTGTAGGTGCCGGTGGTGGCGCGGATGTACAACTCGCGGGCCTTGGCCTGATCGCACGGGTCGTATTCGTAGCTGATCGACACCGGGGTCAGGTTCAGCGACTGAATCACTTCGCCGAATGGCTCGTCCTTGCGGCTCATGTGGAACATCTTGAGGATCGCCGACTCGGTGCGGTCGTCACCATCCTTCGCCCGGCCCTCGGCCTGAGCGATCCAGATCGACGCGCAGTCGTTGCGGATCGAGTGGTTGATGTACGCCGACAGCAACTGATACGCCGCCATCTTCTCGCGGCGCCCGGTGATCGAGCGGTGCACGATGAAGCTCTTGTTCAGACGCATCAGGTCGCTGACAAAAGGCTTTTGCAGCAGGTTGTCACCGATCGCGATGCGCGGGGTCGGCAGGCCGGCGTGGTACACGGCATAGTTGACGAAGGCCGGGTCCATCACGATGTCGCGGTGGTTGGCGATGAACAGGTAGGCGCTGCCGGACTTGAATTGCTCGACACCGGTGTAAGTCACGCCATCAGTGGCGCGCTCGATGGTGTGGTCGACGTAAAACTCGACTTTGTCCTGCAAAGTGGCCACGGAGGTCACGTCGGCAAACTCACGACGCAGCCGATGGGCTATAAGTGGTTTGAGCATCCAGCCGAAGGCACCGGCAAAACGCGGGAAGCGGAAGTGGGTGAGGATATCTAGAAACGCCTTGTCGCCGAGCAGTCTTGCCAGTACCGCAGGTACTTCGCTGTCGTCGTAAGGTCGGATGGCATCGAATTCGCCCATCATGCTCTCTTGTTGGAAACGGCTAGGGTAAGTAAAGGTTTTGATCGAAAACCAACGGGGCACGGTCTGAAAAGGTAGCCAGACAAAAATAGCCCTGCAAATAGACCGGCGATTATACGCACAAGTCACCTGGGAGACCGCGATGCTGGAAAGCGCACTGTATGAATGTCCGTATTGTGGTGAAGAGGTCGAGACGACAGTGGACTTGTCCGGCGGCGATCAGACCTACATCGAGGACTGTCAGGTGTGTTGTCGACCGATCACGTTTGTCTTGCAGGTGCATGGCGAAGATTGGTTTCTGGAAGTCTTCAGCGAAAACGAGTGAGGGGGCGCCCATGCAGCGAATCTACGAGCCGGAAAACCTGATGGAAGGCGAGATGCTCAAGGGCATGCTCGCCAGCGAGGGCATCGAGGCGCACCTGGTGGGCCGGGATTTGCTGGGCGGCACCGGGGAATTGCCGATTTTCGGCCTGCTCGGCCTGTCGGTCGAAAACGACCAGGCCGAATACGCCCGCGAACTGATCACCGCGTACAATGCCGCGCTGCCGCTGCCCGGCGATGAACCGGAGAGCTTCCCCGGGACGCTGGTCTGTTAGGCTGACGTTCGTTTTATTTTTGAGTCGTGTTGCGCCATGTGTGGACGTTATGCCCTGTTTCGCTGGAACCGCGATTTCGCGGCCCTGCCCGGATTTCCCGCCGATCAGCAGGCGCAGTGGAACATTTCCCCCAATGATTCGGTGTTGATGCTGCGTGCCGAGGCCGACGGCCAACGCACCCTGGCCCGCGCCCGTTGGGGCCTGACGCCGCCGTGGCTGACCGATCTGTCGCGTACCCCGGCGCATGCCCGGGCCGAAACCGTCGCCGAGCAACCAATGTTCCGCGAGGCGCTGCGCCTGCGTCGTTGTCTGTTGCCGGCCAACGGTTTCTACGAATGGCGCGGCAATCTGCGCAAGCGCCCGTACTGGCTGACGCCGGGGGAGGGCTCGTCGCTGTTTTTCGCGGCGATCTGGGAGGCGTATCCGGTGCAGGAGCAGGTGTGGCTGAGCACCGCGGTCATCACGCAGCCGGCGGCCAGTCAGCGCCGACCGTTGATTCTCGATGAGGCAGGGCAGGCGGCATGGCTCGATCCTGCGACGCCGCTGCATGTGCTGCAGGGCTTGCTTGCCAGTGAGCCCGCAGCGTTGCGCGAGCGGGTGTTGGCGAATCTGATCAATGATCCGAAGCTCAATGGGCCGGAGTGTCTGACTCCGGGTTGATTTGATGCTGTGCCGCCCTCTTCGCGAGCAAGCCCGCTCCCACAGGTTTTGTGAACGCCGCAAAATTACTGTGGGAGCGGGCTTGCTCGCGAAGGGGCCTTTGGATCAGACCTTGAACTGATTGATCAACCGCCGCTGCTGCTCCGCCAATTTAGTCAGACCCGCACTGGCCGAACTCGACTCATCCGCACCGCCCGCGACTTCATTCGCCACCTGACCGATATTGATCACGTTGCGGTTGATGTCATCGGCCACTGCGCTCTGCTCTTCAGCAGCACTGGCAATCTGCGTGTTCATGTCATTGATCACCGACACCGCCTGAGTAATCGTCTCCAGCGCCTCAGCCGCTTTCGCCGCGTGCTGCACGCTTTCGTCGGTGCGGTTCTGGCTGTCCTCCATGACTCGCACCACATCGCGGGTGCCCTGTTGCAGTTGCTGAATCATGGTCTGGATTTCTTCGGTGGCCTTCTGGGTCTTCTGCGCCAGATTGCGCACCTCGTCCGCCACCACGGCAAAACCGCGACCCTGCTCGCCGGCCCGCGCCGCTTCGATCGCCGCGTTCAGCGCCAGCAGGTTGGTCTGCTCGGCGATCCCGCGAATCGCGGTGAGAATCGCGTTGATGTTTTCGCTGTCCTTGGCCAGCGTCTGCACCACGTCCACCGCTTTGCCGATTTCCAGCGCCAGCGCACCAATCGAGTTCGACGTATCACGGACGATCTGCATGCCCTGACCGGCGGCCTGATCCGCATGGCTCGCTGCCTGAGCCGCTTGGGTAGCGTTGCGCGCCACGTCCTGCGCAGTGGCGGTCATTTCCTGCACCGCGGTGGCGACCTGATCGATCTCGGCCATTTGTTTCTGAATGCCGATGTTGGTGCGAATCGCGATGTCGGCAGTGTGCTCGGAGGAATCGCTGACGCTCTGCACCGACGTCACCACCTGCGTGATCATCGCCTGCAACTTGGCGAGGAAGGTGTTGAAGCCCTTGGCAATCGAGCCCAGTTCATCACTGCGATCACTGCTCAAGCGACGAGTCAGATCGCCTTCACCTTTGGCAATGTCATCGAGCATGGCGACCATCTGCTTTAGTGGTCGGGCGATGCCGTGACCCACCAGCCAGATCACCAGCAGACCGATGGCGGCAATGATCAGGCCAACCATTGCCATGCCAAAGGTGTCGGATTTGCGCTGGGCGTCGAGATCGGCCTGGAGTTTTTGCAGATCGGCCATCACCGCGTTCAACGGCAGCTGTAGCATCAGCGTCCAGCGCGCGTCGGTCTGGCCGATGCCGAACGGCAGGTACAGTTCGATGCGGCCCTTGTCTTTGTTCACCGAGTAGGTGACTTCGCCGCGCTTGAGGTTGACCATGTTGGCGATCTGCTCGGCGTCGAGGATGTCGCTGACTTTCTCGCCGAATTTGCTCGGGTCCTTGGTGTAGGCGACGATCCGGCCGTTGCCGCCGATCAGGGCCATTTGCCCGGCGCCGCTGTACAGTTTCTGGTTGGCCCCGAGGAGCATTTCCTGGATGAAGTTCACCGACAGGTCGGCGCCGACGATGCCCTGGAATGCGCCGTTGAGCATGATCGGTTCAATAAAGGAGGCGAGCATGACGATCTTGTCGCCGACCTTGTACGGCGCCGGATCGATCACGCAGGATTTCTTGCTCTCTTTCGAGCACAGGTAGTACTCGCTGGCCCGTACGCCAGTGGACAGGACTTTCTGGTCGTCGACGTCCGCCAGTTTGTCCAGGCCCAGGGTGCCGTCGTCATTGCGGAACCACCAGGGCAGGAAGCGTCCGTTGGCCGCGTCGATACCGACCACGCGGGTGCCGACGTAGGCCGCGTCATTGTGGTCCAGGGCGTTTTTTTCCCAGCCGATGTAGGTGCCGAGAATTTTCGGGTTCTGCTCGACGTTCTCCTTGATCAGGCTGATCAGTTGCTCGCGGCTGATGGTCAGTCGCGGCTGGCCGTCGGCGCCCGGCGTGCCGAGCAGCGCGTTGACCCGCACCAGTCCGCCGGCAATCAGCAGCGGTGCTTCGAGTTCGCGCTGGATCTGGCTGACCTGAGTCTGCGCCAGCGAGGTCAGGCGTTGTTCGATGACCTGTTCGAACTGCGCCTGGGTGCGCTGTTGCACCATGTCCTGGGTGCGGGCACCGGAAAACAGCGCGTACAGCACCAGCGCGGCGACCACGCTGAGCACGATGGCGCCGGCCAGGGCGGCGACGGAAAACTGGATCGACTTGAACTTCAT
Organism: Pseudomonas sp. 13B_3.2_Bac1; assembly: GCF_025466205.1. Taxonomy (NCBI): domain Bacteria; kingdom Pseudomonadati; phylum Pseudomonadota; class Gammaproteobacteria; order Pseudomonadales; family Pseudomonadaceae; genus Pseudomonas; species Pseudomonas sp. 13B_3.2_Bac1. The sequence continues at coordinate 68,081 of NZ_JANLOG010000142.1, read as the reverse complement.
GGGAGCTCCGCACGCAAGAGGACGTCTGCGCTGTTGTATCGGCAGCAGGCATTGCGCCATGAGTGGCGGGCGGCATATTGGGCGGGCGATGTCGCAAATGGATCAGTGTGCGACGCAGTGGCAGCGGGTCTGCCGGTTGCTGTGAATTTTTTACGACAGCAGTGGTGGGAAACTTCCGAAAGACGCTGCAACACGTCTGTTGTATCTGGCGCCGATACAATTCACCCCCTACGATACGCGGCAGGTTTTCAGGGAGCTTTTGAATGAACAAGACATTGGTTGTAAGTGCACTGAGCGCAGCGCTGTTGCTGGCCGGTTGTCAGTCGGTCAACACCACCAGCGGCGGAGCCGTGGGGGTGGAGCGCAAGCAGTACATGTTCAGCATGCTGTCCTCGCAAGAGGTCGACCAGATGTATGCCCAGTCCTATCAGAAGACCGTCGGCGAGGCGTCGAGCAAAGGCGTACTGGACAAGACCAGCCCCGAGGCCAAGCGGGTTCAGGCAATCGCCAACCGGCTGATTGCCCAGGCACCGAACTTCCGTCCAGACGCCGCGCAGTGGCAGTGGGAAGTCAACCTGATCAAGAGCGACGAACTCAATGCCAACTGCGGCCCTGGCGGCAAGATCATTTTCTACACCGGGCTGATCGACAGCCTGAAACTGACCGACGATGAAATCGCCGCAGTCATGGGCCATGAAATCGCCCACGCCCTGCGCGAGCACGGTCGTGAAGCGATGTCCAAAGCCTATGGCGTCGAAATGGCCAAGCAGGGCGCCGGCGCGTTGTTCGGTCTGGGTCAGGACAGCCTCGCGCTGGCCGACACCGTGGCCAACTACGGCATGACCTTGCCCAACAGCCGCGCCAACGAAAACGAAGCCGACCTGATCGGTCTGGAGCTGGCCGCTCGCGCCGGCTACAACCCGAACGCGGCGATCACCCTGTGGGACAAGATGAGCAAGGCCTCGGAAGGCGCACCGCCGGAATTCATGAGCACCCACCCGGCCTCGTCCAGCCGGATCGCCTCGCTGCAGGCGGCGATTCCAAAAGTCATGCCGCTGTACGAAAAAGCCCCTAAATCCTGATCAGCACCAAGGCAAGGCGAACTTGATTTTGTGGCGAGGGAGCTTGCTCCCGCTCGGCGGCGCAGCCGTCGCAAACCCTGCCAATGCGGTGTTCATGTTTGATCGCATTGGCAGTATCAGGGCTGCTTCGCAGCCCAGCGGGAGCAAGCTCCCTCGCCACAATGATGTGAAAGGCTCAGGGGTTAAATCCAGCCACTGCTCTGCATCGCCTTGTACACCGCAACGATCGCCAGAATGAAGAACGCCGAAGCGGCCAGGCGACGGATCAGGGTCAGCGGCAGTTTCTCCGCAGCAAAATTACCCGCCAATACCACCGGCACGTTGGCAATCAGCATGCCCGCCGTGGTGCCGATGATCACCAGCCACAGCTCCGGATATTGCGCCGCCAGCATCACGGTGGCGATCTGCGTCTTGTCGCCGATTTCCGCAAGGAAGAACGCGATCAGCGTGGTCAGGAAGGGGCCGAACTTGCGTGCGGTGCTGGCTTCATCGTCGTCCATCTTGTCCGGGACCAACGTCCACAGCGCAGTGGCGGTGAAGCTCGCGGCGAGAATCCAGTGCAGGACCGAGTCTGAGAAGAAGCTGCCGAACCAGGCGCCTACCGCACCGGCTGCTGCGTGGTTGGCCAGGGTCGCAGCGACAATACCGGCAATGATCGGCCAGGGTTTGCGAAAGCGAGCGGCGAGAATCAGCGCGAGCAGTTGCGTCTTGTCGCCGATTTCGGCCAAGGCAACGATTGCGGTGGGAACGAGTAACGAGTCCAGCATCAGGATTTTCCTAAGGGGCGGGTCGACACGGCTATGACACGTACAGCCTTCCCGCCCCGGGTAAGGTGTGCGTGTCATAGGTCTTGTCAAACCCTGCGATCCGTCTGGTGCGGACGCTTGGGTCGCATACGCCATGATCTGAGGATCAAGTATGTTGACGTATGCCGGACGAGCTTGGCGCTCGTGGGAGACTACTCCCCTAGGACGGAGCGGATTCTGCCTAGGCAGAATCCATTCGGCAAGTGCTAATTTTCAGCCGCGCTTGGCCCGGTAAATCCGGAAACCATTGCCTTCGGCCTTGATCGCACACACGCCCAGATGCTCTTCGATCAGTGGCTGATACTTCAGGAAGCTGTTCGCGACCAGGCGCAGTTCGCCGCCGTTTTTCAGATGTTTGGCCGCTTTTCGCAGCAAGTTCTCGGTAGCGAAATAATCCGTATGCACCCCGACATGGAACGGCGGATTGCTCAGAATCGCGTTCAAACCCATCGGTGCAGCGTCGATGCCGTCACCGGTCAGCACCTCGGCTTCCAGACCGTTGGCCGCCAATGTCAGGCGACTGCTGGCGGCGGCGAAAGCATCGACGTCGAGCAGGGTCACCTGATTGTGTGGGTAACGCCGTTTGACCGCCGCGCCCAACACCCCGGCGCCGCAACCGAAGTCCAGCAGGTGACCGCTCGGCAATTTGTCCAGATGCTCCAGCAGCAGGGCGCTGCCGCGGTCCAGTCGACCATGGCTGAACACGCCCGGCAGACTGATGACTTTCAACGGGCCTTCGGCCAGTGGCAGCTCATAAGTCTGCGCCAGGCTTTCCAGCGATTTGGCTTCGGGTGCATTGGCCACGGTGACTTGCCACAGTTGGCAGTGACGGGCGCTGTCGAGTTTACGCGGCTTGCCGAACGGGTTGAGCTGCTTGGACGCACCCTCGATACCGCTGCGTTTTTCTCCGACCAGAAACACCTCGCGCCCGGGCAGACGTGCGGCCACGGCATTGAGGATGTAATCGGTCAGATCCTTGGACTTGGGCAGAAACACCACGGCGCTGTCGAATTCGCGCTCCGGCACATTCACACCGAAATGGCTGCGACCTTCGAAGCGCGCATCGAGTGCCGCTTGATCGCCGGCATGCCAGCACCAGCCGAACGCATTGGGCAGGCGCCCGAGCAAATCGTCGGCAGGCAAACCGGCCAGCAACAGCGAACCCTGGAATAACTCGGCCTGACGAAGCAGTACTTCACTGCGCGGATCCATAACTGCTCCTTGGAAAAAAAGTGCCGCAGTTTATCAACTGACGACCCGCAGCGCTGTACCGCTGAAGAACGCCTGAGCGTTTTCAGTCAATTGGCCGACGATACGCTGCCGCGCTTCGCGACTGCCCCAGGCGTTGTGCGGGGTGACGATCAGCCGCGGAATATCGGCCGCAAGTAGCGGATTGCCGTTCACCGGCGGTTCGACACTCAACACATCGGTAGCCGCGCCGCCGAGGTGACCGTTGCGCAGGGCATCGGCCAAGGCTTGCTCGTCGATCAAACCACCGCGAGCGGTGTTGACCACAAACGCGCCGGGTTTCATCGATGCCAGCTCGCGGGCGCCGATGAAGTGCCGGGTGTGTTCGTTGAGCGGGCAGTGCAGGGTCAGGGCGTCGATCTGCGGCAGCAGTTCGGCCAGTGGCAGACGATCCGGGCGCGCCGGGCGGCCCGGAATCTGTCCGAGCAATACACGCATGCCGAATGCTTCGGCCAGGCGCGCGACCGCGCCGCCGAGCTCACCGTGACCGAGCAGACCGAGGGTTTTGCCTTGCAGTTCGACAATCGGGTAGTCGAGCAGGCAGAACTGTCTGGCCTGCTGCCAGCGACCCTCGCCGACGGCTTTCTGATAATCCGCCAGGCGGGTGGCGAGGTTGAGCAGCAACATGATTGTGTGCTGCGCCACCGACGGCGTGCCGTAACCCTGACAGTTGCACACGGTGATGCCATGGGCGCGGGCCGCGTCCAGATCGACGTTGTTGGTGCCGGTGGCGGTGATCAGGATCAGTTGCAGATCCGGGTTGGCGGTCATCGCGGCGGCGTCGATGCGGATCTTGTTGGTGATCGCCACGCTGGCACCGTGCAGGCGCTCGCTGACCTGTTCAGGCAAGGTCTGAGCGAACAGTTGCAGATCGCTGAAGCAGGCGCGCAACGGGCTGAGGTCGAGATCGCCGAGATCCAGTGACGGGTGATCGAGGAATACGGCGCGGCGCGGGTTCGTCATCAACTGTACCTTTTGTGCTTGGAACGGAAGGCGTAATCTGCCGAGCCTACCAGATGAAACAAATGGTTACGCAGGCCTGAGGTGCTCACAAGACCTGTGGGAGCGGGCTTGCTCGCGAAGAGGGAGTGTCAGACCAATCAAAGCTGCCTGACACTGCGCCATTCGCGAGCAAGCCCGCTCCCACAGGGGAAAAGCATTCAGGCGAAGTGTTCAATTTGACGATCGACCCCAGAGGAGCCCCCATGTACTGGACCGAGTTCTTGACCGTTGCACTGATCCACCTGTTGGCCGTGGCCAGCCCCGGCCCGGACTTTGCCGTGGTGGTGCGCGAGAGCGTGACCCATGGTCGTCGCGCCGGCACCTGGACCGCGCTGGGTGTGGGCACGGCGATTTTCCTGCACGTGGGCTATTCGCTGCTGGGCATCGGCCTGATCGTGTCGCAGTCGATCGTGCTGTTCAACGCCTTGAAATGGGCTGCAGCGGCGTACCTGCTGTACATCGGCTTCAAGGCTTTGCGCGCGCAGCCGGCGAAAACCGTCACCGATGACTTGCACAAGGAAGCCGGCGTGCGCACCGCTCGCGGCGCCTTCACTTCGGGCTTCGTCACCAACGGCCTGAACCCGAAAGCCACGCTGTTCTTCCTCTCCCTGTTCACCGTGGTGATCAACCCGCACACGCCGCTGGCGGTGCAGGCCGGTTACGGGGTTTATCTGGCGGTCGCGACGGCTGTCTGGTTTTGCCTGGTGGCGATGCTGTTCAGCCAGCAGCGCGTGCGCGCCGGTTTCGCCCGCATGGGCCACTGGTTCGACCGCACCATGGGCGCAGTGCTGATCGCGATCGGCGTGAAACTCGCCTTCACCGAGATGCACTAAGAGCTGAAACCCGATCAAACTGTGGGAGCGAGCTTGCTCGCGAAGGCGTCGGATCAGTCGATATCACAGGTGACTGGAAGATTGCTTTCGCGAGCAAGCTCGCTCCCACAGGGAGATGGGGAATTCCTACACGAGTTCGCTGAGTTTGCTCAGGGTGTTGAGGTAGTCGCGGGGATTGTCCCCGAGCAAACGGCGAAACATCGCGCTGAACGCCCGTGCGCTGCCGTAACCCAGGTCCCGCGCCACGCTTTGCACGCTGTCCCCGGCGAGCAGGCGCGGCAGGGCTTCCATCAGGCGCAGTTGCTGGCGCCAGGCGTTGAAACTCATCTTCAGTTGTCGCTGGAACAGCCGCGCCAGGGTGCGCGAGCTGGCGCCGACCTGCTGCGCCCAGTCTTCCAGGGTGTTGGGGTGATCGGGGGTGTGCAGCAAGGCCAGGCAGATGTTTTGCAGGCGCCGGTCAGTGGGCATCGGAATGTGCAGCGGCAGGTTTTCCAGGCTGGCCAATTCTTCCAGCATCAGTTGCTGGATCAGCGGATTGTCCGCATGCGGCGGGCCTTGTACCGCACGCAAAATCAATTCGCGCAACAGCGGTGTCACCGCCAGCACGCAGCACTGTTGCAGGCTGGCCGGTGACAGTTCGGGGGCGATGAACAGCGAGCGCATCTGCACATCGCCGGACATGAAAATCTCGTGCGCGACCTGCGGCGGAATCCACACCGCGCGGCTCGGTGGAATCACCCAGGCACCAAGATCGGTGACCACCCGCATGATCCCTCTGACGGCATACAGCAACTGCGCCTCGCGGTGCAGGTGCAGCGGCTGGTGGGCACCGTCCAGATAATCCCGGGGATAGGCACTCACCGGGCCGTGTTCGAAATGGCTGATCAACATGTCGGGTTTGATGACCTGAATGGCAGATATGCGCTTTTTCGCCAACTTAGCATAGGCCGCTCATAACAATCCGCCCACAACACACACAAGCGTGCTGCCATGAATCAATCCCGAAACGTCATACGCTACGTCAACGCTGCCCATGTGATCGATCACATGTTCATGCTGATTTTTCCCGCCGCCGTGCTCGGCATGACCCAGGCCTTCGGCCTCGACTACGCCGCGCTGATCGGTCTGTCACTGGGTGGCTTCATTGCCTTCGGTGCCTGTTCGCTGCCGGCCGGCTGGCTGGGTGATCACTGGAGTCGGCGGCAGATGATGCTGGTGTTTTTCTTCGGCATCGGCGCCTCGGCGATCTTCACCGGGTTGAGCAGCAGCCCGACGATGCTGGTGATCGGGCTGACCCTGATCGGCATTTTCGCGGCGATCTACCACCCGGTGGGTACCGCGATGCTGGTGGCCTACGCGCAGAACCGTGGCCGGGAAATCGGCATCAACGGCATGTGGGGCAACCTCGGCGTGGCGTTTTCAGCGCTGATCACCGGGTTGCTGGTGGCGCAATTCGGCTGGCGCTCGGCCTTTGTGTTACCGGGCGTGGTGGCGATCGTGCTGGGTATCGGTTTTGCCCTGCAGGTGCGTGAAGAGCCGATCCCGCAGCGTCCGCACACCGTGCTGAAAGGCGCTGCCGGTCAGAAGATTTCGATGCTCATGGTGTTCGGTGTGCTGGCGCTGGCGACGGCCACCGGCGGTGTGGTGTTCAACGCCACCACCATGACCTATCCGAAGCTGTTTCAGGAGCGCTTGCATGACCTGTTCGCCTCGCCGCAAACCCTTGGCGTGGTGGTCAGCCTGGCGTATGCCTTCGGCGCGGTGGCGCAGTTGAGCATCGGGCAGGTGCTGCATCGGGTCAGTCTGAAATGGCCGTTTCTGGTGCTCACGCTGTTTCAGGCGCCGCTGTTATACGGCATGGCCCATGTCGATGGCTGGGCGGTGATCGTGCTTGGAGCGGCGTTCATGTTCGTGGTGTTCGGCCAAGTCACGGTGAACGACTCGATGGTCGCCAATTTCGTTGCACCGCAGTGGCAATCCCGGGTGTTCGCCCTGCGTTACTGCCTGTCGTTCGGCGCCAGTGCAACGGCGATTCCGCTGATTTCCTACCTCGAGCCGCGCCATGGTTTCGTCGGGCTTTACCTGATTCTGGCGGGTTTTGGCGCGTTGACCTTCCTCGCTGCCGTAGCTTTCCCACGCACACCTTCCGAAGCGGCTGTAGGACAAGCCGCCTGAGTGGGGCTGAATACCGGCAAATGCTGGCTCAAAGCTAGCATTTGTACGGCTGTGCAAATCATTCCTTCGGCTGATTTGACTGGGGTATAACGGCTCTAGAGTAACGCTCTCTACGCCAACACCGTGCAGCCAGAAAAGGGATTCATATGTTGCAGACTCGCGTCATTCCCCCGGCCGATGGGGCCTACCAGTATCCATTGCTGATCAAACGGCTGCTGATGTCCGGCGCCCGTTACGAGAAAACCCGCGAGATCATTTACCGAGACCAGTTGCGTTACAGCTATCCGACCCTGATCGAGCGGGTTGCGCAGCTGGCCAATGTGTTGACGGCGGCGGGGGTGAAGGCGGGTGACACCGTGGCGGTGATGGACTGGGACAGCCATCGCTACCTCGAATGCATGTTTGCCATCCCGATGATCGGCGCGGTGATCCACACGATCAACGTGCGCCTGTCGCCGGAACAGATCCTCTACACCATGAACCACGCCGAGGATCGCTTCGTGCTGGTCAACAGCGAGTTCGTCGGTCTGTATCAGACCATCGCGCCGCACCTGACCACGGTGCAGAAAACCCTGCTGCTGACCGATCTGCCGGAAAAGACCGCCGAGCTGCCGAATCTGGTCGGCGAGTACGAGCAACTGCTGGCCGCTGCGAGCCCGCAGTACGATTTCCAGGACTTCGACGAGAACTCGGTCGCCACCACCTTCTACACCACTGGCACCACCGGTAACCCGAAAGGTGTGTACTTCACCCATCGGCAACTGGTGCTGCACACCATGGGCGTGTCGACGATCATGGGCGCGATCGACAGCGTGCGCCTGCTCGGCACCAACGATGTGTACATGCCGATCACTCCGATGTTCCATGTGCATGCCTGGGGCCTGCCGTACGTGGCGACCATGCTCGGGCTCAAACAGGTTTACCCGGGGCGTTACGATCCGGAGTTTCTGGTCGAGCTGTGGCGCAAGGAGAAGGTCACGTTCTCCCACTGCGTGCCGACCATCCTGCAAATGCTGCTCAACGCCAAAGGCGCGCAAGGCACCGATTTCGGTGGCTGGAAGATTGTCATCGGTGGCAGTGCGCTCAATCGCACGCTGTATGAGACCGCCAAGGCCCGAGGCATTCAGCTCACGGCGGCGTACGGCATGTCCGAGACCGGGCCATTGGTCTCGTGTGCGCATCTGAACGACGAACTCATGGCCGGCACCGAAGATGAGCGCACCACTTACCGGATCAAGGCCGGTGTGCCGGGGCCGCTGGTGGAAGCGGCGATCGTCGATGGTGACGGCAACTTCCTCCCCGCCGACGGCGAGACTCAGGGCGAACTGGTGCTGCGCGCGCCGTGGCTGACCGAAGGCTATTTCAACGAACCACAGAAGGGCGCCGAACTCTGGGCCGGTGGCTGGCTGCACACCGGGGACGTGGCAACGCTCGACAGCATGGGCGTGATCGACATCCGCGATCGGATCAAGGACGTGATCAAGACCGGTGGCGAGTGGATCTCTTCGCTGGACCTCGAAGACCTGATCAGCCGTCATGTGGCGGTGCGTGAAGTAGCCGTGGTGGGGATTGCTGATCCGCAGTGGGGCGAGCGGCCGTTTGCCTTGCTGGTGATCCGCGAAGGGCACGAGATCGGTGCGCGCGAGCTCAAGGAACACCTCAAGCCGTTCGTGGAATTGGGGCACCTGAGCAAGTGGGCGATTCCAAGCCAGATCGCCCTTGTTACGGAAATTCCCAAGACCAGTGTCGGCAAGCTCGACAAGAAGCGCATCCGCCTCGACATCACCGAATGGCAGGCCAACAACAGCACCTTCCTCTCGACGCTCTGAGCGTCTGCTGGCGCGCCGAAAACGGCGCGCCAGACCCACCAAGCAAGCGCTTGGCTTGTGAAATCGAAAAAATCAGCCATCCTTGCCGGGCCGACATCTGTCGGACTGGCGAAAGGACTGTTCCAGAGTGGCCGGCAGCTGCAAATCACACTTTAGAGGGATCAAGCAGTAGCACCTGCTGGCTATAGTCCGCTCAAGGATTTTTAAGAACGGGGCACACGCACAAACGGGGCGATGCAATTTTGGAGTGACGTCGGATGGCTACTGGCTCCCGGTCTTCCAGGCGTTTTTAAAAGTACTCACTGCCATAACAATAATGCACATGGAGTAGCGTCGATGACATCAGTAAACCAGTTCTGGCGCCGGGCTAAACTGCCTCTGGCCGTCAGTCTTGCCTCTACGCTCGCCGGGCCCGCATTCGGCGTCAGTTTCAACGTCGGTGAAATCGAAGGTCAGTTCGACTCCTCGCTCTCCCTGGGCATGAGTGTTTCGACCCAGCAGCCGAACAAGGATCTTATTGGTGTCAACAACGGCGGCAAGGGCTTGTCCCAGACCTCCGACGACGGTCACTTGAACTTCAAGAGCGGGCAAGCCTTCTCGAAGATCTTCAAGGGCATCCATGACCTCGAACTGAAATACGGCGATACCGGGGTCTTCGTCCGGGGCAAATACTGGTACGACTTCGCGCTGCAGAATCAGGACCTGGAATACAAGGACGTCAGCAACCACAACCGCGACGTCGCAGCGCGTTCTTCCGGCGGGCAGATCCTCGACGCCTTCGTCTACCACAACTACTCGATTGCCGATGAGCCGGGTTCGGTGCGTCTGGGCAAGCAGGTGGTGAACTGGGGTGAAAGTACCTTCATCGGCGGCGGCATCAACTCGATCAACCCGATCGACGTGTCCGCGTTCCGCCGTCCGGGCGCCGAAATCAAGGAAGGCCTGATTCCGGTCAACATGTTCTACGTGTCCCAGAGTCTCACCGAGAACCTGTCGGCCGAAGGTTTCTACCAGATCGACTGGCAGAAGACCGTCACCGACAACTGCGGCACGTTCTTCTCGCAGCCGGACATCGTTACCACTGGTTGCGACGACAACCTGAGGGTGCTGAACAAGCGTTCGACCATTCCGGGTATTGCGCTCGGGCCGTTGGCCAACGCTGGCGTCGACGTCAACGAAGAAGGTGTGCTGGTGCGCCGTTCGCCTAACCGCAACGCGCGTGACAGCGGGCAATGGGGTGTGTCCGCCAAGTACATGTTCGACCCGCTGGCCACCGAGTTCGGCGCCTACTTCATGAACTACCACAGCCGTGCGCCGATCTTCAGCGCCACCGGTGCGCCACAGTCGATCTATAACGGCGTGGCGGCATTGCCGGGGCCGTTCCAGGCGCTGGGGCCACTGGTAGTCGCAGGCAACTCGAACTACTTCATCGAATACCCTGAAGACATCCGCCTCTACGGTCTGAGCTTCTCCACCACCCTGCCCACCGGTACGGCGTGGAGCGGTGAGGTCAGCTACCGGCCGAATGCGCCGGTGCAACTGAACTCCACCGACATTCTGTTCGCCGGCGTACGTCCGCTGGGTGGCGCGTTGACCAATGCGTCGATCCTCAACGGCGTGCCGGGCCAGGATCTGCACGGTTACAACCGCAAGGAAATCACCCAACTGCAAACCACCCTGACGCACTTCTTCGATCAGGTGATGGGCGCCAACCGTCTGACCCTGGTAGGTGAAGTCGGCGTGACCCACGTTGGTGGTCTGGAAAGCAAATCCGAAGCCCGTTACGGCCGTGATCCGGTGTTCGGTCCGGGTGAACTGCCGTCGACTGGCGGCCTCAACACCTGCTCGCAAATCCTCAACACCTCGACCATCAATGGCGCGGGGGCCGGGGCTTCGAACAGCAACGTGGCCAGCAACTGCAACAACGACGGTTTCACCACCGCGACCTCGTGGGGCTATCGCGGTCGGGCAATCTGGGATTACAGCGACGTGTTCGCCGGCGTGAACCTCAAGCCGAACGTGGCCTGGTCCCATGACGTCAAAGGTTACTCGCCTGGCCCTGGCGGCAACTTCGAGGAAGGTCGCAAGGCCGTCAGCCTCGGGCTGGATGCCGAATATCAGAACACCTACACCGCGAGTCTGAACTACACCAACTTCTTTGGTGGTCGCTACAGCACGGTGGATGATCGCGACTTCGTTGCACTCAGCGTTGGCGTGAACTTCTAAGCACAGTTTTTTCAGGACGAACACACATATGAAAATAACAAAGAGTCTGTTCCACGCGGGTGTTCTGGGGCTTTCGCTGCTGGCGACCGGCGTCATGGCGGCAGTGCCTGCTGCCGAAGCCGACAAGCTCGGCAAAAGCCTGACGCCGATGGGCGCCGAAATGGCCGGCAACGCCGACGGTTCGATCCCGGCCTGGAAACCGCTGCCGAAGAATGCCGGCACGGTCGACAGCAAGGGCTTCCTGTCAGACCCGTACGCCGGTGAAAAACCACTGTTTACCATCACCGCGCAGAACGTCGAGCAGTACAAGGCCAAGCTTGCTCCGGGCCAGTACGCGATGTTCAAACGTTACCCGGACACCTTCAAGATGCCGGTGTATCCGTCCCATCGCGGTTCGACCGTGCCGGATGATGTATTCGCCGCGATCAAGAAGAACGCCACGACCACCAATCTGGTCGCCGGCGGCAACGGTCTGGAAAACTTCGACACCGCCGTGCCGTTCCCGATTCCTAAAAGCGGTCTGGAGGTGATCTGGAATCACATCACTCGCTATCGCGGTGGCAGCGTGACCCGTCTGGTGACCCAGGCAACTCCGCAAACCAACGGCTCGTTCAGCCTGGTGTACTTCCAGGACCAGTTCGTGTTCCGCGACAAGATGAAGGACTACGATCCGGCCAACCCTGGCAACATCCTGTTCTACTTCAAGCAGAAAGTGACTGCGCCGGCACGTCTGGCCGGTACCGTGCTGCTGGTGCACGAAACCCTCGATCAGGTGAAAGAACCGCGCAAGGCCTGGGTCTATGCCACTGGCCAGCGCCGTGTCCGTCAGGCACCGCAAGTGTCCTATGACGGCCCGGGTACTGCGGCGGACGGTCTGCGTACTTCCGACAACCTCGACATGTACAACGGTGCACCGGATCGCTACGACTGGGCGCTGGATGGCAAGAAAGAGATCTATATTGCCTCCAACAGCTACAAGATCGATTCGCCAAACCTGAAGTACACCGACATCATCAAGGCCGGTCACATCAACCAGGACCTGACCCGTTACGAGTTGCGTCGTGTCTGGCACGTGGTCGCCACCCTGAAACCGGGTCAGCGCCATATCTATGCCAAACGTGACTTCTACATCGACGAAGACACCTGGCAGGCAGCGGTCATCGACCACTACGACGGTCGCGGTCAGCTGTGGCGTGTGGCCGAGGCGCATGCCGAGGACTACTACGACAAGCAAGTGCCGTGGTACGCGCTGGAAGCCCTGTACGACCTGCAATCGGGCCGCTACCTGGCGCTGGGCATGAAGAACGAAGAGAAGCAGGCGTATGACTTCGGGTTCTCTGCCACCAAGAGCGAATTCCAGCCAGGCAACCTGGGCCAGGACGGTATCCGCTAAGCTTTGACCCGAGGCCGCATCCTCGAAAAAACGCCCCGACTGGTTCGGGGCGTTTTTTTGCCCGGCGTAATTGGCTGAACCTTTTTGTAGCCATTTGTAGCAGCAACCTTCATAACCGCTACGTTTAAGGCTAGGCTGCGGACATCTGCTACGCCGCCAACAGCCATTCAAACAAGAGCCGGCCATGACTGATCTGTCCCCGCTTCCGGGTCCTGCAAGCGTTGCCGTCGCGACACTGGACGGACGTTTTTTTCGTCCGCCACTGCCCGACGGCTATGTGTTGCGACCGCGTCTGTGTGAACGCCTGAGCGCCGGGCTCGGTGGACGTCTGTTGCTGGTTTGCGCCCCCGCCGGCTTCGGCAAGAGCTCGCTGGCGGTGGAGTTCTGTCAAAGCCTGCCAGCGCACTGGCAAAGCCTGTGGCTGGGATTGAGCCCGCGGGATAACGATCCGGGGCGCTTTCTCGAGCGCTTGCTGGAAGGGCTGCAGGACTACTTTCCGGATCTGGGCAGTCGCGCGCTCGGCCTGTTGAAGATGCGTCAGCGCCATCAGCCGTTTGCGTTCGAAGAATGGCTCGACGGCTTGCTCGACGAGTTGGCGCTGCAACTGCAACCCACCGCGCCGTTGCTGCTGGTGCTCGATGATTACCATCTCGCCCAAGGGCCGGTGCTCGATCGTTGCCTGCAGTTTTTCCTCAATCATTTGCCTGACGGCTTGCTGGTCATGGTCACCAGTCGCCAGCGCCCTGACTGGCATCTGGCGCGCCTGCGCCTGTCGCGGCAACTGCTGGAACTGCATGAACAGGATCTGCGCCTGACCCACGATGAGGCGCTGACACTGCTCGACCGACACAGCAGTTCATTGCGTGGCGAGGCGCTGGAAAACCTGATCCAGCGCAGCGAGGGGTGGGTGGCCGGGCTGCGTTTCTGGTTGCTGGCGGCATCCGAAGCCGGTAGCGAGGCCGCGTTGCCGCAAGCGCTGAACGGCGGGGAAGGGCTGATCCGCGACTACCTGCTGGAAGAAGTCATCGACTGCCTGCCCGCCGAGGTGCAGGCGTTTCTCTACGACACCGCTCCTCAGGAGCGCTTTTGCAGCGAGCTATGCGACGCGGTGCGCGAAGCCCACGACAGCGCCGAAATTCTGCGGTTTCTGTTGGCTCATCAAGTGTTTCTGGTGCCGTTGGACGAACACGGTCACTGGTATCGCTATCACCATTTGTTTTCCGATCTGCTGCGCAGCCGGCCCGTTGCTCGACCGTTGGTGCCCGCCGCGACGTTACACCTGCGCGCCTGTCGCTGGTTCAATGCGCAAGGCCTGCTCGACGAAGCGGTCGAACAGGCCTTGCGCGCCGGGCATCTGGATGTGGCGGCCAATCTGGTGCAGAACCTGTCCGAGGAACAACTGCTCGCCGAGCAGAACGTCGGCATGCTGCTGCGCTGGAAAATGGACTTGCCCGACAGCCTGCTGATCAGCACGCCACGCTTGATCGTGCTGTACAGCTGGGCGCTGGGGCTGGCCTGTCAGCTTGATGCGGCCGAAGAACTCGCCAGTCATCTCAGCCGTTTTCTGCCGGCACCTTCGGCCACCGCACAGAAATCGATGTTGGCCCAATGGCTGGCGCTCAAGGGCATCATCGCCCGCGGGCGAGGCCATCGCGAGCAGACCATCGAGTATTGCAGCGAAGCGCTGGAAAGCCTGCCGGCCAAGCGCTACGGGCAGCGCCTGATGTGCCTGTCGACCCTGTCCAACCTGGCGATTGCCGACGGTGACCTGTGGCGTGCGCGGGGCCTGAATCGCGAGTCGCTTGAGCTGGCGCAGCGGGTCGGCAACCCGTTGTTTGAAGCGCTGGCGCATTACGATCGTGCGCGGGTGTTGCAGTCGCGCGGAGAAATCCTGCGTGCGCTCGATGAAGTGCACCAGGGGCTTGATCGTCTGCGCGGGCTGTCGGCGCAACGTCTGTACGCGGTGCGTGCGCGGCTGACGCTGTATGAAGGTTTTCTGCTGTCGATGCGCCTGCAACCGCAGCAGGCCCGGGCCCGATTGCTGAGCGGTCTGGCCGAAGCGCGGGCCTGCCGCGATATCAGCGTATTGATCGGTCACTGCGTGATCGCCCGTCTGGACGGCAGCGCCGGCGAGTTTGCCAAGGCCTTCGCCGAACTCGCTGAAGCCGAGCGCCTGATGCACATCTGGGACGTGCCGCCGATCTACTATCTGGCGATGATCACCCTGGTCAAATGCGAACTGTGGCTGGCGCAGGGCCGTACCGATCTGGCCGAGGCATGGCTGGCGCGTCTTGGTCAGACCTATACCGGCGAGCGTGCAGCGGCGCCACCGGAATTTCATCCTCAGTTGCCGCTGCACGTCGAACTGCAGCAGGCGTTGCTTGATGTGATCAAAGGCCAGCCGATGCTCGCCGAAGGGCGACTGAACGTGCTGCTGGAAAACGGTCAGCAAACCGGACGCCAGTTGCTATGTGTCATGGCGCTGGCGCAGAAGGTCGCCTTGTTGCTGGGCACCGGCCGCGAACCGGAGGCGCGCAAGGCATTGAGTCAGGCGCTGGAAGCAGCGGCGGGCGGCGTGATACAGCCGTTTGACGCGCTGATCAGAGAATATCCGGACTGGTTACGCAGCCAATTGCACAACTCACCAGCGCTGGCAGGACAGCCGTTACTGGCGCATTTTCCGCTGGTGGCGACTCGGCCAGTGGTTGAGTCCGCCGCTGCTGAACAACTCAGCAGCCGGGAGCTGGCGGTGCTGCGCTTGATTGCTCAAGGCTGTTCCAATCAGGAAATCAGCGAACAGCTGTTCATTTCGCTGCATACCGTGAAAACCCATGCCAGCCATATCAACAGCAAGTTGGGGGTTGAGCGGCGTACGCAGGCGGTGGCGCGGGCCAAGGCGCTGGGGTTAATGATCTAGTGCCGGTAAAATCTTCGGCATCAGCGGTTTCCACCGCCGTCGAATATTGAACAGGATTGCCTCATGACTGTTACAGCACCTGCGCTCATCCGCGAAACCTTCCCCGTCGGCCCGCTCCAGTGCAACTGCACGATCATCGGCGATCCGCTGACGAAAAAAGCCATCGTCGTCGACCCGGGCGGCAATCCCGATCTGATCATGGCGCGCCTCGATGCACTGGGTCTGAAAGTGGTCAGCATTATCCACACTCATGCGCATCTTGATCATTTTCTCGCCTCCGGACAGATGAAAGAGAGAACCGGCGCAACGCTGCATCTGCACAAAGAGGATCAGTTCCTGTGGGACAACCTCGAGATGCAATGCCAGATGTTCGGCGTGCCGTACACCCCGGTGCCATCGCCGGATCGCTGGTTGAGCGACGATGAAGAACTGGCTTGCGGCTGCGGTGTGGCGCTGCATACGCCGGGACATACACCCGGTTCCATGAGCTTTTGGTTTTCCGAGGCTAAGCTGTTGATTGCCGGCGACACGTTGTTTCGTCGTGGCGTAGGACGCACGGATTTGTGGGGCGGCGATCAGGCGACCATCGTGCGATCAATCAAGCAGCGGCTGTACACGCTCGACGAAGACGCAATCGTGGTTGCCGGGCATGGCCCGGATACGCGTCTTGGGGATGAAATGCGGGAAAACCCGTTCGTGCGCGCCTAAACATTTTGTCACGAGTGTGCAGCGGAATTTTTGTGCATTGTCATGATCCAACGCCCGCACAGGTCTATTGCCTAGGGCCGCTGCCACACAGAATGCGAAAACCAGGAGCTCTTCATGTTCACCACGCCTCGTTTGATTATTGTTGCTACCGCTGTGGCCATGTTGGCCGGCTGCGCCTCGCCCAACCCGTATGACAATCAGGGCCAGGCCGATGGCGGCGGTGTGAGCAAGACCGCCAAATACGGCGGCCTCGGCGCTTTGGCCGGTGCCTTGGCCGGTGCTGCCATCGACCACAACAACCGTGGCAAGGGCGCGTTGATCGGCGCAGCTGTCGTCGGTGCTTCGGCCGCCGGCTACGGCTATTACGCCGATCAGCAAGAGAAAAAATTGCGCGCCAGCATGGCCAACACCGGGGTTGAAGTGCAGCGTCAGGGCGATCAGATCAAGCTGATCATGCCGGGCAACATCACCTTCGCCACCGATTCGGCGAACATCGCCCCAAGCTTCTACCAGCCGCTGAACAACCTGGCGAACTCGCTGAAAGAGTTCAACCAGAACCAGATCGAAATCGTCGGCTACACCGACAGTACCGGCAGCCGCCAGCACAACATGGACCTGTCCCAGCGTCGTGCGCAGAGCGTGGCGACCTACCTGACGTCGCAAGGTGTCAGCGGTGCCAACCTGAGCGCCCGTGGTGCCGGCCCGGATAACCCGATTGCCAGCAACGGCGACGTCAATGGCCGTGCGCAGAACCGCCGCGTCGAGGTCAATCTGAAAGCGATTCCGGGTCAGCAGTATGGTGGTCAGCAGCAGCCGCAGCCGCAGCCGGGCACAGTGCAGCAGTATCCGTAAGTGAATGCTTGAGTGAAGAAATGCCCAGTCCTGTGACCGGGCATTTTTTTGGGTCGCCCGTGCTGGCCTTTTCGCGAGCAAGCCCGCTCCCACAGGGATGGGTGTTGTTCACAGAATTTGTGTTCAACACATAACCCTGTGGGAGCGGGCTTGCTCGCGAAGGGGCCGGGCCAATCACCATCAAATCATCAGATACAAAAAAGCCCCTGGACAACCGAATGTCCGGGGGCTTTTTGTTGGGCGCGAAACCCGATTATTTCTTCAAACCATAGTGCTCATCGAGCATGCCCGGCGAGTTCGGGTTTTTCGGCGCGTAGTCGCGTGGCGGCTCCTGATCGCGCGGCGGCGTCAGGCGTTCGCGCGGTGCCTGGGCGGCATCGGCGTGCAAAGCGGCGATCAGGCGTTGACGGGTCTGCTCGTCCAGGGCCAGGCGGTTGGCGCCCTCGGCGAGATGATCCTGCACTTCCTGATAGCTCTGGGTCAGCTTCTTGACCAGCGTCGCGGTGCTGTTGAAGTGGGTGACCACCTCGTTTTGATAGCTGTCGAAACGCTCCTGGATATCATCCAGTTGACGCTGCGTGCGGCTCGGCGCGGCATTCGGTGCGACGCGAGCGATCAGGAATCCAATGGCGACACCCACAACCAGGGCAAGAGTCGGTAACAACCAAACTAAGAGCGAGTGTTCCACGAGTCCTTCCTCTATAAACGGCTTTGCTTTACGTTAACGGCTCGAACCTGCGCTGTATACCGCGATTCACTCGCAATAGATTGGCACAGACAATTTGCTAGACGAGTCGACCCGATTCGAGGTCACGGAGTTCCTTCCTTGCTGATGCGTGAAACCCCTGTAGTGATTGCTGGCCCAGTCGGCCAGATTGAAGCGCTGTACCTGGATAACGAGCAGCCAATCGGCATCGCGCTGATCTGCCATCCCAACCCGGTGCAGGGCGGCACCATGCTCAACAAGGTCGTCTCGACCCTGCAGCGCACCGCGCGCGACGCCGGTCTGATTACCTTGCGCTTCAACTATCGCGGCGTTGGCGCCAGCGAAGGTACGCACGACATGGGCAGCGGTGAAGTCGACGATGCTCAGGCCGCCGCCGCCTGGCTGCGGGAAAAACACCCGGATCTGCCGCTGACCCTGTTCGGTTTTTCCTTCGGCGGATTTGTTGCAGCAAGTCTCGGCGGTCGTCTCGAAGCCGAAGGCGTGCAGCTCAAGCAGCTGTTCATGGTCGCGCCAGCAGTGATGCGTCTGGGCGATCAGGATCAACTGCCACAGCACGGCGAGCTGACCGTGATCCAGCCGGAAACCGACGAAGTGATCGACCCGCAACTGGTCTACGACTGGTCGGCAAAACTCCAGCGCCCCCATGAGCTGCTGAAAGTGGCAGAATGCGGACACTTTTTTCATGGCAAGCTGACCGATCTCAAGGATCTGATCCTGCCGCGTCTCTCGAATTGATTGCAGTCTGACAAGCGATTACCCATGACGAACCGTACCCGTATCCTCACCGGCATCACCACCACCGGCACGCCGCACCTGGGCAACTACGCCGGCGCCATTCGCCCGGCGATCCTCGCCAGCCGCGACAGCAATGCCGATTCGTTCTACTTCCTGGCCGACTACCACGCCCTGATCAAATGCGATGACCCGCTGCGCATCCAGCGCTCGCGTCTGGAAATCGCCGCGACCTGGCTGGCCGGTGGCCTGGATGTGGATCGTGTGACCTTCTATCGCCAGTCCGACATCCCGGAAATCCCTGAGCTGACCTGGCTGCTGACCTGCGTCGCGGCCAAGGGCCTGCTCAACCGTGCGCACGCCTACAAGGCCTCGGTGGACAAGAACGTCGAGACCGGTGAAGACCCGGATGCCGGGATCACCATGGGCCTCTACAGCTATCCGGTGCTGATGGCGGCGGACATCCTGATGTTCAACGCGCACAAGGTGCCGGTCGGTCGTGATCAGATTCAGCACGTGGAAATGGCCCGCGACATCGGTCAGCGCTTCAACCATCTTTTCGGCCAGGGCAAGGAGTTCTTCACCATGCCCGAAGCGCTGATCGAGGAAAGCGTGGCTACGTTGCCAGGCCTCGATGGGCGCAAGATGTCGAAGAGCTACGACAACACCATCCCGCTGTTCTCCAGCGCCAAAGAGATGAAGGACGCGATCTCGCGGATCGTCACCGACTCCAAGGCGCCGGGCGAGGCGAAAGATCCGGACAACTCGCACCTGTTCACTCTGTTTCAGGCGTTCGCCACACCGGCGCAGGCTGACGAGTTCCGTAGCGAACTGCTCGGTGGTCTGGGCTGGGGCGAGGCGAAGAACCGTCTGTTCCAGTTGCTGGATAACGAGCTGGGCGAGTCCCGCGAGCGTTACCACCAGTTGATCGAGCGCCCGGCGGATCTGGAAGACATCCTGCAACACGGCGCGAAAAAGGCCCGTGCGGTGGCGACGCCGTTCCTCAACGAGCTGCGCGAAGCGGTCGGTCTGCGTTCTTTCGTCAATCAGGTACAAGTTGCTGCGACCACCAAGAAGAAGGCCGCGAAAGCCGCACGTTTCGTCAGCTTCCGTGAAGACGACGGCAGCTTCCGTTTCCGTCTGCTGGCGGCTGATGGCGAGCAACTGCTGCTGTCGCGCAACTTCGCCGACGGCAAAACCGCCGGCCAAGTGACCAAGCAACTGCAGGCCGGTCAGGCGCTGGACATTCGCAATCAAGACCTGAGCTTCAGCGTGTGGCTGGAAGGCGAGTGCGTTGGCGACAGCCCGACGTTCGCCGATGCTGCTGCGCGGGACGCGGCCATCGAGGCTCTGCGCGTTGCGCTGACCCCGGTTCAGGACTAATCCGCGGCGCGGCCCGACCAAGGGCTGATTGCCATTCCTACGGGCCGTCGCTACAGTGACGGCCCGTTTTTGTTGCCTTGCTAACGAATTATGACGCCCCTAGAACGATACCAAGCTGATCTGAAACGCCCGGACTTCTTCCATGACGCCGCGCAGGAAACTGCTGTGCGTCATCTGCAGCGCCTGTACGCCGATCTGATCGCGGCCGAGCAGAACAAGCCGGGTTTGCTGGGCAAGCTGTTTGGCAAAAAGGATCAGACGCCGGTCAAGGGTCTGTACTTCTGGGGCGGCGTGGGCCGCGGCAAGACTTACCTGGTCGACACCTTCTTTGAAGCGCTGCCGTTCAAGGAAAAGACCCGCACTCACTTCCACCGCTTCATGAAGCGTGTGCACGAAGAGATGAAAACCCTCGGCGGCGAGAAAAACCCGCTGACCATCATCGCCAAGCGCTTCGCCACCGAGTCGCGAGTGATCTGCTTCGATGAATTCTTCGTCTCGGACATCACCGATGCGATGATCCTCGGCACGCTGATGGAAGAGCTGTTCAAGAACGGCGTGACCCTGGTCGCGACCTCGAACATCGTTCCAGACGGTCTGTACAAGGATGGCCTGCAACGTGCGCGCTTCCTGCCGGCGATCGCGCTGATCAAGCAGAACACCGAAATCGTCAACGTCGACAGCGGCGTCGACTACCGTTTGCGTCACCTCGAACAAGCGGAGCTGTTCCACTATCCGCTTGACGAAGCGGCGCACGAAAGCCTGCGCAAGAGCTTCAAGGCCCTCACGCCGGAATGCACCGCCGCGGTGGAAAACGATGTGCTGATCATCGAGAACCGCGAAATCCGTGCCCTGCGCACTTGCGACGACGTGGCCTGGTTCGACTTCCGCGAACTGTGCGACGGCCCGCGCAGCCAGAACGATTACATTGAGCTGGGCAAGATCTTCCACGCCGTGCTGCTCAGTGGCGTCGAGCAGATGAGCGTCACCACCGACGACATCGCCCGTCGCTTTATCAACATGGTCGACGAGTTCTACGACCGTAACGTCAAGCTGATCATTTCTGCCGAAGTCGAGTTGAAAGACTTGTACACCGGCGGGCGCCTGACGTTCGAGTTCCAGCGTACGCTCAGCCGTCTGCTGGAGATGCAATCGCACGAATTCCTGTCGCGGGCGCACAAGCCTTAAACAGCTTCGGCAAAGAAAAAGGGCCTGCAATTGCAGGCCTTTTTTTATGCGACGCAGTACCCCTGTGGGAGCGGGCTTGCTCGCGAATGCGGTGTGTCAGCTAAATAGATGCCAACTGAAAGTACGCTTTCGCGAGCAAGCCCGCTCCCACAGTGGTTTTGTGCGTGGGCAGGGAGTTATGCAGCCTGCTGAAACTGCTGCCGATACTGGTTTGGCGACAGCTCCGTATGCTGGCGGAACAGCCGCGCAAAGAAGCTCGCATCGTCGTAGCCGACCTCATAACTGATGGTCTTGATGCTCTTGCGGCTGCCGGACAGCAAGCCCTTGGCGGTCTCGATGCGCAGGCGTTGCAGGTAGTGCAGCGGTTTGTCGCCGGTGGCGGTCTGGAAGCGGCGCATGAAGTTGCGGATGCTCATGCCGTGCTCGCGGGCCACGTCTTCGAAGCGAAACTTGTCGGCGAAGTGCTCTTCGAGCCAGTGCTGGATCTGCAGGATGATCACGTCCTGGTGCAGCTTCTGGCCGCCGAAACCGATACGTCCCGGCGAGTAACTGCGCTGCACTTCATACAGAATGTCGCGGGCCACGGCTTGGGCGACGTTGGCGCCACAGAAGCGTTCGATCAGGTAAATATAGAGGTCGCAGGCCGAGGTGGTGCCGCCGGCGCAATACAGGTTGTCGGCGTCGGTCAGGTGCTTGTCCTGATTGAGGTACACCTTGGGGAAGCGCTCGGCAAAGGCATTGAAGAAGCGCCAGTAAGTGGTCGCTTCCTTGCCATTGAGCAGACCGGCCTCGGCCAGCCAGAACACCCCGGTGGCTTCGCCGCACAATACGGCGCCGCGGGCGTGCTGCTCGCGCAGCCATGGCAGGATCTGCGGATAACGGCCGCAAAGCGTATCGAAATCGTCCCAGAACGCCGGGAGGATAATCACGTCGGCGTTTTCCAGGGCGCCGTCCACCGGCATCATCACGTCACTGAAACTGTTCACCGGTTTACCGTCGGGGCTGACCAGGCGGGTTTCGAACGCCGGAGTCAGGCCGTGGCCCAGTTGTTTGCCGTAACGCAGGCTGGCCAGATGGAAAAAATCCTTGGCCTGCATGAGGGTGGAGGCGAAAACCCGGTCGATTGCCAGGATGCTGACGCGCCGCAAGGGCGTGGAGACTTGCTTGGACATAATTCAACTTTTGTTTTGTTTTTATAAGGGAAAGTGGTCACCAGACGGCTGGATCGTCTTATTTTTTGTCGGATGTGTCCAGTGTCCTGTATCGGAGGTGAGGCTTAGTCTCTGAAGGTCATATCCCTCCAACAAGAATGAAAGGTGCCGCATGATCCCCAGAACCTTGTTCAGCTCCGAGCACGAATTGTTCCGCGACAGCGTACGAACCTTCCTCGAAAAAGAGGCCGTGCCGTTCCATGCGCAATGGGAGAAACAAGGCCACATCGACCGCAATTTGTGGAACAAGGCAGGAGAGGCGGGGATGCTTTGCTCGCACCTGCCGGAGGAGTATGGCGGCCTGGGCGCGGACTTTTTGTATAGCGCGGTGGTGATCGAAGAGGTCGGTCGTCTCGGCCTGACCGGTATCGGTTTCTCGCTGCATTCGGACATCGTTGCGCCGTACATCCTGCATTACGGCAGTGAAGCGCTGAAGCACAAGTACCTGCCGAAACTGGTCTCGGGCGAGATGGTCAGCGCGATTGCGATGACTGAGCCGGGCGCCGGTTCCGATCTGCAGGGAGTCAAGACCACCGCAGTGCTGGATGGCGACGAGTATGTGATCAACGGTTCCAAGACCTTCATCACCAACGGCTTCCTCGCTGACTTGGTGATCGTGGTCGCCAAGACCGATCCAAAGGCCGGCGCCAAGGGCACCAGCCTGTTTGTGGTGGAAGCGAATACGCCGGGCTTCGAGAAGGGCAAACGCCTGGAGAAGGTCGGAATGAAGGCTCAGGACACGTCGGAATTGTTCTTCCAGGACGTGCGCGTACCGAAAGAAAACCTGCTGGGTCAGGCCGGCGCAGGGTTTGCCTACCTGATGCAGGAATTGCCGCAGGAACGTCTTACGGTGGCGATTGGTGGCCTGGCCTCAGCCGAAGCCGCGCTGAAATGGACGCTCGATTACACCCGTGATCGCAAGGCGTTCGGCAAGGCGATTGCCGACTTCCAGAACACCCGCTTCAAACTGGCGGAAATGGCCACGGAAATTCAGATCGGTCGAGTATTTGTCGACAAGTGCCTGGAATTGCATCTGCAGGGCAAGCTCGACGTGCCGACAGCAGCGATGGCCAAATACTGGGGCACCGACCTGCAATGCAAGGTGCTCGACGAGTGCGTGCAGTTGCATGGCGGCTACGGCTTCATGTGGGAATACCCGGTGGCCCGGGCGTGGGCGGATGCGCGCGTGCAGCGGATCTATGCCGGCACCAATGAAATCATGAAGGAGATCATTGCGCGCTCGCTGTGAGTTTTGCAGTGAATTGACAGGCCCTTTCGCGAGCAAGCCCGCTCCCACAGGTACGGAGTGATCTTTGTGGGTGCGGGCTTGCTCGCGAAGCTTTTAGCGGTCGATCAAGGCGCCGGATTCGGATGATCCTTGTGAATCGCCTCAATCCCGGCCAGCACTTCATCGGAAAGTTTCAGATCAAAACTGGCAATGTTGCTGTCCAGTTGCTCCAGCGTGGTCGCACCAATGATGTTGCTGGTGACGAACGGTTGCTGGGTGACGAATGCCAGCGC
Organism: Pseudomonas sp. 13B_3.2_Bac1; assembly: GCF_025466205.1. Classification (NCBI taxonomy): domain Bacteria; kingdom Pseudomonadati; phylum Pseudomonadota; class Gammaproteobacteria; order Pseudomonadales; family Pseudomonadaceae; genus Pseudomonas; species Pseudomonas sp. 13B_3.2_Bac1. The sequence goes on along the minus strand of NZ_JANLOG010000142.1, from coordinate 44,251 downwards.
CATCTGCGCCGGATCCAGACCGTGTTCCCGGGCCAGTGCCACGTAACGGCTGCAAGCAGCTTCCGACTGCGGGTTGAAGTAGCGGCTGAAGCGGCTGTAGAGGCTCAGGCGGCCTTTCGGCGGGCGAGCGCCACCTTCGTACTTGCCGGACAGGAAGCCGAACGCCAGCGGCGAGTACGCGAGCAGGCCGCACTGTTCGCGAATGGCGATTTCCGCCAGGCCGATTTCGAAGCTGCGGTTGAGCAGGTTGTACGGGTTCTGGATCGACACCGCGCGCGGCCAGCCACGGGCTTCGGCCAGGGCGAGAAAACGCATGGTGCCCCACGGCGTCTCGTTGGACAGGCCGATGTGACGGATCTTGCCGGCCTTCACTTGTTCGTCGAGGGCTTCGAGGGTGTCTTCGAGCGGCGTCAGGTTGGCTTCGATCTTGTGCTTGTAACCCAACTGGCCGAAGAAATTGGTGCTGCGCTCCGGCCAGTGCAGTTGGTAGAGGTCGATGTAATCGGTCTGCAGGCGCTCAAGGCTGGCATCCACCGCAGCGGTAATGTGCTGGCGATTGTGGCGCAGGTTCTTGTCGCGGATGTAGTCGATGGTGTTGCCGGGGCCGGCGATCTTGCTGGCGAGGATCCAGTCGGCGCGGTCGCCGCGAGTTTTGAAGTAATTGCCGATGTAGCGTTCGGTGGTGGCGTAGGTATCGGCTTTCGGCGGCACCGGGTACATCTCGGCGGTGTCGATGAAATTGATCCCGGCTCCCTTGGCCCGTTCGATCTGGGCGAAGGCTTCAGCTTCAGTGTTTTGCTCGCCCCAGGTCATGGTGCCGAGGCAGATTGCACTCACGTTCAGGTCGGTCCGGCCTAGCTGGCGATAGTCCATCGGGTGCTCCTTGGGCAAAACAATCATAAAAGCAGGTTGAAAAATTTTTCGCAATCTGCATAATTGCCGACCTCTTTCTGCAGTGGAAGTGATGCGCCGCCGCCGAAGAATCTTGCCGTTGAACGGACGCGCCGACCCGAGCCCCCGAAAGCGTCTGTATCCGGCTGCCTTTGACTTGTCAAAGTACGCACTATTCAGTAAGATCCGCCGTCTTATTTACAGGCGGCCCCTGAGGCTATAAAGAATGAAAACTTTTACTGCTAAACCGGAAACAGTAAAGCGCGACTGGTTTGTCGTCGACGCTGCTGGTCAGACCCTGGGTCGTCTGGCCACCGAAATCGCGAGCCGTCTGCGTGGCAAGCACAAGCCTGAATACACTCCTCACGTTGACACTGGCGACTACATCGTCGTAATCAACGCCGAGCAGATCCGTGTTACCGGCGCTAAAACCACTGACAAAATGTACTACTCCCACTCCGGTTTCCCGGGCGGCATCAAGTCGATCAACTTTGAAAAGCTGATCGCCAAAGCCCCTGAGCGCGTGATCGAGACCGCGGTTAAAGGCATGCTGCCTAAAAACCCACTGGGTCGCGACATGTACCGTAAGCTGAAAGTCTATGCGGGCGCTGCACACCCTCATACTGCTCAGCAGCCCCAAGAACTGAAGATTTAACGGAATAGTTCATTATGTCGGCGACTCAAAATTACGGCACTGGCCGTCGCAAGACCGCAACCGCACGCGTTTTCCTGCGTCCGGGTACTGGTAACATCTCCATCAACAACCGTTCGCTGGATAACTTCTTCGGCCGCGAAACTGCCCGCATGGTAGTTCGTCAGCCGCTGGAGCTGACCGAGACTGTCGAGAAATTCGACATCTACGTCACCGTGATCGGCGGTGGTGTAAGTGGTCAGGCTGGCGCAATCCGCCACGGCATCACTCGCGCTCTGATGGACTACGACGAAACCCTGCGTAGCGCTCTGCGCAAAGCTGGCTTCGTTACTCGCGACGCCCGTGAAGTTGAACGTAAGAAAGTTGGTCTGCGTAAAGCGCGTAAGCGTCCGCAGTACTCGAAGCGTTAATTCGTTTCCACGTTCAAAAAAGAACGCCCGATTCCTCACGGAACCGGGCGTTTTTTTATGCCTGCGATTTATTAAAGAATTGCGCTGTGACAACTTGCCACATTCGTAGACCCCCTATACTACAAGGCTTGAGGGTGGGAGCTCCGGGTAATTCCCTTGTCAGAATTGGGGCTTTTCATTACCATCTCGGCAAAATTTTTATAAGTAACATTGATTTATTTAGTAGATGCCTGATTTAACAGGCCACAAAAGCTGATGGGAGAGGACTGAATGAGCAATGACGGCGTGAATGCAGGCCGGCGTCGCTTCTTGGTAGCAGCCACATCCGTGGTGGGTGCTGCAGGAGCGGTGGGGGCTGCGGTCCCGTTCGTGGGGTCATGGTTTCCCAGTGCCAAGGCGAAAGCCGCCGGTGCACCGGTGAAAGTGAATGTCAGCAAGATCGAGCCAGGACAGCAGATGATTGCCGAGTGGCGCGGCCAGCCGGTGTTCATTGTCCGCCGTACTGCGGAAATCCTGGGGAATCTCAAGAAGATCGAGGGCCAGCTCTCCGATCCGACTTCCAAAAACTCCACGCAACCTACCTATGTCGACCCTGAAGTGCGTTCGATCAAGCCGGAAATTCTGCTGCTGATCGGTATCTGCACTCACCTGGGTTGCTCACCAACCTTCCGTCCCGAAGTGGCACCTGCGGATCTGGGTAAAGACTGGGTCGGTGGCTATTTCTGCCCTTGCCACGGTTCCCACTACGATCTGGCTGGCCGCGTCTACAAGTCGCAACCTGCGCCTTTGAACCTGCCAGTTCCCCCGCATTCCTATGAGACCGATGACCTGATTGTCATTGGCGTCGATACGGAGAAAGCGTGATGAGCAAGTTCATGGATTGGGTTGATGCGCGCTTCCCCGCGACCAAAATGTGGGAAGACCATCTCAGCAAGTATTACGCGCCAAAAAACTTCAACTTCTTCTATTTCTTCGGCTCGCTGGCGCTGCTGGTGCTGGTCAACCAGATCGTCACCGGTGTCTGGCTGACGATGAGCTATACGCCGTCGGCAGAAGAGGCGTTCGCTTCCGTCGAATACATCATGCGCGACGTCGAGTACGGCTCGATCCTGCGCCTGCTGCACTCCACCGGCGCTTCGGCGTTTTTCATCGTGGTCTATCTGCACATGTTCCGTGGCCTGCTCTACGGTTCGTATCAGAAACCCCGTGAACTGGTGTGGGTGTTCGGCATGCTGATCTACCTGGCGCTGATGGCTGAAGCCTTCATGGGTTATCTGCTGCCGTGGGGTCAGATGTCCTACTGGGGTGCTCAGGTGATCATCTCGCTGTTCGGTGCGATTCCGGTCATCGGCAACGACCTGACCCAGTGGATTCGTGGTGACTACCTGATTTCCGGGATCACCCTGAACCGCTTCTTCGCCCTGCACGTCGTGGCCCTGCCGATCGTGATTCTCGGTCTGGTGGTGTTGCACATTCTGGCGCTGCACGAAGTTGGCTCGAACAACCCTGATGGCGTCGACATCAAGAAGCACAAAGACGAAAACGGCATCCCGCTGGACGGCATCGCCTTCCACCCTTACTACACCGTGAAAGACATCGTCGGCGTAGTGGTGTTCCTGTTCATCTTCTGCTTCATTGTGTTCTTCTTCCCGGAAATGGGCGGCTACTTCCTCGAAAAGCCAAACTTCGAGCAAGCCAACCCGTTCAAGACTCCAGAGCACATTGCACCGGTCTGGTACTTCACACCGTTCTACGCAATCTTGCGGGCAATCCCGGACAAGCTCATGGGCGTTATCGCCATGGGGGCGTCGATTGCCTTGCTGTTCGTGCTGCCGTGGCTTGATCGCAGTCCGGTGAAATCGATGCGCTACAAGGGCTGGATGAGCAAAGTCTGGCTGTTGGTGTTCTGCGTCGCGTTCGTGATCCTCGGCATTCTCGGTGTTCTGGCTCCGACGCCTGAGCGCACGCTGATCTCGCAGGTCTGCACCTTTCTGTACTTCGCTTACTTCATTCTGATGCCTTTCTACACCAGGCTCGAGAAGACCAAACCGGTTCCGGAAAGGGTGACTGGCTGATGAAAAAGTTATTTTTTGCTCTGATTTTTGCTGCTCTGCCTGTGCTGTCTTTTGCTGCCGAACATGGTCCGGATCTGGAAAAAGTCGACATCGACGTTTCCGACAAGGCTGCCCTGCAGGATGGTGCGCGTACCTTTGCCAACTACTGCATGGGTTGCCACAGTGCCAAGTTCCAGCGTTACGAGCGCGTTGCCGATGACCTGGGGATCCCGCATGACATGATGCTGGAAAAACTCGTCTTCACCGGTGCCAAGATCGGTGACCACATGAACATCGGTATGCAACCGGCTGACGCCAAGACCTGGTTCGGTGCAGCACCGCCGGACCTGACCCTGGTGGCGCGCGTGCGTGGCACCGACTGGCTCTACGGTTATCTGCGCTCGTTCTACGAAGATCCTGCGCGCCCATGGGGCGTGAACAACAAGGTCTTCCCGAACGTCGGCATGCCTAACGTGCTGGTCGGCCTGCAAGGTCGCCAGGTCGTGGGCTGCAAGCAAGTGCAGATCGTCGAGGATGGCAAGAAGCAATACGATCCGCTGACCGGTACGCCGCTGACGCATGAAGCGTGCGATCAGTTGACCATCGTGCCGAAAACCGGTGCTCTGAACGAAGAGCAGTTCGATGAGAAGGTCAAGAATCTGGTAACCTTCCTGGCTTACTCGGCTAACCCGGTTAAGCTGCAACATCAGCGCATCGGTACTTACGTCTTGCTGTACCTGGCGTTCTTCTTTGTGTTCGCCTATCTGCTCAAGCGTGAATACTGGAAAGACGTGCACTGATACGCTTCAAGCATTGCTGTTAATCGCGCGCGCCCAAGGGTGCCTCTGAAAACGCAACGCCTGGTTCGCCAGGCAGTGCGTGAGGCGCCCTCTGGGCGCGCGCGTTTTTCCGGTTCCGATAATTTCAACAAGCGAGGAGGATCGCCATGGGCGTGACCAATCGGTTGGCCTGTTACTCCGACCCCGCCGACCACTATTCCCACCGAGTGCGCATCGTGCTTGCAGAGAAGGGTGTCAGCGCCGAAATCATTTACGTGGAAGCTGGTCGCCAGCCGCCTAAACTGATTGAGGTGAACCCTTACGGCAGTCTCCCGACGCTGGTCGATCGCGACCTGGCGTTGTGGGAGTCGACCGTGGTGATGGAATATCTGGATGAGCGTTACCCGCATCCGCCACTGATGCCGGTTTATCCGGTGGCGCGTGCCAACAGCCGTCTGCTGATTCACCGTATTCAGCGTGACTGGTGTGGTCTTGTGGATCTGATTCTTGATCCGAAAACCAAGGAGGCCGCGCGTGTCGTGGCGCGCAAGGAATTGCGTGAAAGCCTGACGGGCGTGTCGCCGCTGTTTGCCGACAAGCCGTTTTTCCTCAGTGAGGAACAAAGTCTGGTGGATTGCTGCCTATTGCCAATACTCTGGCGTTTGCCGATTCTGGGTATTGAACTGCCGCGGCCGGCCAAGCCGCTGCTTGATTATATGGAGCGCCAGTTTGCGCGTGAGGCTTTCCAGGCGAGTCTGTCTGGCGTCGAACGCGATATGCGCTAAGGCTTAAGGAGCCGCTATGAACTCCAGTCGACCTTATCTGGTCCGCGCGCTCTACGAGTGGATTGTGGATAACGATTGCACCCCGCACATGCTGGTCAATTCCGAATACCCGGCGGTGCAGGTGCCGCAGGGTTTTGCCAGTGACGGGCAGATCGTCCTGAACATTTCGCCCAGCGCCGTGCGTCACTTGCACATGGACAACGACGTGGTGACCTTCGAGGGTCGCTTTGGTGGCGTTCCGCACAGTCTGTATGTGCCGATCAGTGCGATTCTGGGTATCTATGCCCGGGAGAATGGTCAGGGCATGGTCTTCGATCTCGAGTCGCCGATGGATGACGAAGACGATATCGAACCCGATGACGACTTGCCGCCACCGGACAGCGAGCCGCCGCGCCCAAGCGGTCGGCCAAGTTTGAAAGTGGTGAAGTAATAAAAAAGGCGATCCGAAAGGGTCGCCTTTTTTATTACGTAGGAGCTGCCGAAGGCTGCGATCTTTTGATCTTGTTTTTGACGATCAAAAGATCGCAGCCTCGTTTCACTCGACAGCTCCTACAGAAGTGCACCTCAGTCGATGTATTCGAACAGCTTCACGATTTTCTGCACACCGGAAACGCTCTGCACCAGGTTGGTCGCCTGTTGCGCTTCCTGCTTGGTCAGCAGGCCCAGCAGATAGACGATGCCATTCTCGGTCACGACCTTGATGCGCGAGCCGGGAATGCTGGCATCGGTCAGCATCTGGGTCTTGATCTTGGTGGTCAGCCAGGCATCGTTCTGGCGGGCGAGGAAGCTCGACGGCGCAATCACTTGCAGCTCGTTGTGCACCGTCTTCACGCGCTGGACGTTGGCGGCGGCCTGTTCGGCCTTGGCCTTGAGGTCTTCGCGCGGCGTCTGGCCGGCGAGCAGCACCACGCCGTTGAAGCTGGTGACGACAATATGCGAGTCCTTGTCCAGGCCTGGGTCGACCTTGGCCACGTTAACGCCGACTTTGGTTTCGATCAGCGAGTCATCGATCTTGCTGCCGATCGTGCGGGTACCGCGGTCATCATCAATTGGCGCTTCTCGACTGGCGCTCACCACCGAGGTGCAGCCGCTGATGGCCAGGCACAGGGTCACGGCCAGCAGGCCAAGGCGATTAGGGGTCATTCTTCACTCCCGAACAGTTGGCTGTCGATCAGATCGCAAAGGCAATGGATCGCCAGCAGGTGGACTTCCTGAATACGTGCAGTGACGTTGGCCGGTACGCGAATCTCGACGTCCTCGGGCAATAGCAATGACGCCATGCCGCCGCCATCGCGTCCGGTCAATGCTACGACAATCATTTCGCGATCATGTGCGGCCTGGATCGCCTGAATAATGTTCGCCGAGTTACCGCTGGTCGAAATCGCCAGCAGTACGTCGCCCGGTTGCCCGAGTGCGCGGATCTGCTTGGAGAACACTTCGTTGTAGCTGTAGTCGTTGGCAATCGAGGTGATCGTCGAACTGTCGGTGGTCAGGGCAATGGCCGGCAGGCTCGGGCGTTCGCGTTCGAAGCGGTTGAGCAGCTCCGAGGAGAAGTGCTGGGCGTCGCCGGCAGAGCCACCGTTGCCGCACGAAAGCATTTTGCCTTCGTTGAGCAGGGCGTTGACCATGATCTGGCTGGCTTGCTCGATGTGCGGTGCAAGTACGTCCATCGCCTGTTGCTTGGTGTCGATACTGGCCTGGAAAAGCTGGCGAATTCGGGATTGCATGTCCATCTGTGTGACCTTAAGTGGCGCGGCTGTTCGGCACGTGAATGTGCAGCCCGCAAAGCAAAGAGCAAAAATTGTCGGTGAAAGTGTCCGGGGTGGTGTGCAGAGAATCAACCATCGAACGCATTCTGCAACCAGTTCAATTGATCCGGGTGCCTGTCGATGGCCACCACGTCGAAGCGGCAAGGGGAATCGGCCCAGCGTGACTCGCGCTGAAGAAAATACTGTGCGGCGAAAATCAGTTTTTGCCGTTTGCGCTCATCGATGCTAGCGAGCGCGCCACCCCATTGAGTGTTTTTTCTGTAGCGGACTTCGACGAATACTACTGTATCGCCATCAAGCATGACCAGATCAAGCTCGCCCCGTTTGCATGACCAGTTCTGCGCCAGCAGGCGCAGACCCTGGTGTTGCAGATGCTCGAGCGCTTGGCGCTCGGCATCTTTACCGCTTTGCAGGTGCGAGCTGTCGGGCATCAGCGCGGGGTGTCCGGCAGGCGTTGAACCTGACCGTTGACGAACTGCGCCCATGGCAACTGCCGCACTACACGTTGGGTCTGGGTCATGCCCAGGCTGCCCGACTGACCTTCGATGCGGCTGTCCGGCAGAGCTTTCAATTGACCCAGGCGGGGTGCCAGACGGTAGGCATCGACGCCCATCGCGTACAGGCGACCAAGACTGCCGGCGGCTTGTGGCCACTGTGCGGTGACTTGCTGGCGCAGCGGGTCGTTGGCTTCGAGCAGCCATGGGGTTTCGCAGAAACGCACGCCGTTCATGTCGTTGTACTGGTTCACATCGCCGCTGGCGCTGTAGACGTGGGAAGTCGCGTATACCGGAACGTCACCCGCGTACTGGAAATTCAGGGTCGGCTTGATCTGCTGCGCCTGTTGCGGGGTGGCGGCGAGGAAGATGAACTCGATGTCCTGACGACGCGAAGGCTGTGCGGCTACGTTGGTGCCGGCAGCATTCTGCAGGCTCTTGGCGCGGGCCTCACTTTGACGCAGCTGGAACATGTCGGCGATCTGCTGGGCCAGTTGCACTGGCTGATCGACACGCTCGGTGGCGACGATGCTGCCGCCGTTGGCTTGCCAGTCCTGGCTGAACGCACGCAGTACGCGGTCGCCCCATTCGCCTTTCGGCACCATGATCGCCGCGCGGTGCAGGCCGTCGGCGCGGGCACGACGCGAAACTTCGCGGGCTTCGTCTTCAGCCGCCAGGCCGAACTGGAACAGTTGCGCCGGACCTTGATCACCTTCGCTGTAGTTCAATGCGAGGGTGGTGATCGGCAGTTGCGGACGAGTGCTCAGTTGTTTGACCAGTGGTTTCTCCAGCGGGCCGACCACCAGTTGCACGCCATCAGCCTGGGCCTTGCGGTAGAACTCGTCCATCGAGGTCAGCTTGGAGCTGTCGTAGAACTCGATGGCGGGCGGCTTCTGGCCGGCCTGTTGCGCTTGATAGTGCGCCGCCATGAAGCCTTCACGCAGGGCCTTGCCGACCGAGGCCAGTGGGCCGTCTTGCGGCAGCAGCAGGGCGATTTTGCTCAGGGGCTGGCTGGCCAGCTCCTTGAGTTTGGTCAGGGGCAGCGGCAGGTTGATAGCAGCCGGGTGTTTCGGGTTTTGTGCGCGCCAGGTATCGATCGCGGCTTGCTGCTGCTCCAGGGTGCCGGCGGTTTTCACTGCCAGGGCCAGGCCCATCCAGCCACCGAGGTCGTCGGAGGTATTGGGTTGCAGTTGATCGGTTGGCAGCGAAGCGATCAGGGTCCAGATTGCTTCGTGGTTCTTGCTCGCGGCTTCGCCTTTGAGCATTGGCGCGATGAAGACGCGCTCGCGAGCGGCCGCCAGGGTCTGGCCATCGGCTTCCAGCGCGCGGGCATGCACGGTGCCGGTGCGCACTTGCTGGTCTTCCGGCATTTCGCTCAGATGCTGCAGGCTCGGATGGCTCAGGGCAGTCAGCGCGGCTTTCGGCTGATTGCGAGTCATCGCCAGTTCAGCGGACAGGGTGCTGGCGAAGATCTGCTGGCCTGGCTTGAGTTGCTCCATCGGCACTTGTTGCAGGATCTGCGCGGACTGGCCGGCATTACCCTGGCGGTAAGCCAGGTCTGCCGCGCTCAAGCGCAACAGGGCGGCTTTTTCCGGTGTCTTGGCCTGGGTAGCCTGTTCGAGCAGTTGCTCGATGCTGGCATCCGGGGTCCGTGGAAGTTCGCCAAGGCTGGAGGAAGGGGAGCTGGCGCAGGCCGCCAGCAAGGCAGCGAGGCAGAGGGCAGTGAACAGCCGCAGGCAAGCGATCATGTAAGTGTTCCTGATACTCGATCAAATTAGCGTGGAATTGTACCCAAGCGCTGGCCGGGGCGCGATGTTACTGGTGTGAAACCGTCAATTTAGCTGGAGCAAATGTTGCTGTGCGGCACAAAGACGCGCAAAACCGGCTTCGGCCGGAACGCATCGCAAGCCTCGTGACGCGCTACAATGCCGGCTTTTACCGATCATGAGGTGTGCGCTTTGACTGCTCCAGGTCCTTTGAATTCCGCTGCTGGCTCGCTTTATGTGGTGGCGACGCCCATCGGCAACCTGGACGACATCAGCGCCCGGGCCCTGAAAATCCTCCGCGAAGTGGCGCTGATTGCCGCCGAGGATACGCGGCACTCGGCGCGGTTGATGCAGCACTTCGGCATTTCGACGCCGTTGGCCGCGTGCCACGAACACAACGAACGTGATGAAGGTAGCCGCTTTATTACCCGTTTGCTGGCGGGCGATAACGTCGCGCTGATTTCCGATGCCGGGACGCCGCTGATCTCCGATCCGGGTTATCACCTGGTGCGTCAGGCGCGGGCAGCGGGGATCAATGTGGTGCCGGTGCCGGGTGCGTGTGCATTGATTGCAGCACTGTCAGCGGCGGGTCTGCCCTCCGACCGATTCATCTTCGAAGGTTTCCTGCCGGCCAAGTCGGTGGGGCGCAAGGCGCGTCTGGAGGCGGTCAAGGAAGAGCCGCGCACGCTGATTTTCTACGAGGCCCCGCACCGTATTCTCGAATGCCTGCAGGACATGGAAGCCGTGTTCGGTGGCGAGCGTCAGGCATTGCTGGCCCGGGAAATCACCAAGACGTTCGAAACGCTTAAAGGGTTGCCGTTGGCTGAGCTGCGTGCGTTTGTCGAGGCCGACAGCAATCAGCAGCGGGGCGAGTGTGTGGTGCTGGTCGCAGGCTGGTCTGCACCGGAGTCCGAAGACGCCGTCAGCAGCGAAGCGATGCGCGTCCTCAATCTGCTGCTCGAAGAGATGCCGCTCAAGCGTGCCGCCGCCCTGGCCGCACAAATCACCGGTGAGCGCAAAAACGTGCTTTATCAGGTCGCACTGGATCAGCAGAAGGGCGAGTAAGCCGTCGCGCAGACAGGTTTCACGGCTATTAGCGCTTGTTCTTCGGGCGCTCTGCCGTTAACCTTCGCGGCGGAGAGTCGATCGGACAGTCGCTGCCCTCTATGAAAATTAGGGGGGGGAGGAAAGTCCGGGCTCCATAGGGCGAAGTGCCAGGTAATGCCTGGGAGGCGTGAGCCTACGGAAAGTGCCACAGAAAATAACCGCCTAAGCGCTTCGGCGCCGGTAAGGGTGAAAAGGTGCGGTAAGAGCGCACCGCACGTCTGGCAACAGTTCGTGGCTAGGTAAACCCCACTTGGAGCAAGACCAAATAGGGTCCCAAGGCGTGGCCCGCGCTGGGACCGGGTAGGTTGCTAAAGATGTCCAGTGATGGCCATCGTAGACGAATGACTGTTCAAGACAGAACCCGGCTTACAGATCGACTCTCCACCTTTTTCTTTCCCTGCTTGAATCAATGGCATCAGGGCTGGTTATTATCGGCAGGCCTGCGCTAAAGTCCGGCAGCGGCAAATGCGGTAATAGCCATTTCCCACCTTGCTTCAATCAACAGCAGAAGCGCTTTTGTAATACCGAAAAAATCTTACTCTTAACAAATTACTTTAACTTCCGAGCGCAGCTTTCAGTGCTGCATCAAGTTATTGGTCGAAAGTATCTGCCAAATTGTCGTTACCCCTCCTTTTAAGCTCCTAAATCTCCGTTCTGTAAGGGTTTTCCTTTAATCCGCGCCTTGACGGTGTGGTGGGCGCATTCCTATAGTGTGCGCAAGTGGCGGAAAGTGGCATGAAGTGGGTTTTTTGAGCTCAAAACGATAAAAATTGGAGAAACGCTGACGTGTTTCGCGGAGCTAACGCTATCAGTCTCGATGCAAAGGGCCGTCTCGCCATGCCGAGCCGGTACCGTGACGAGCTCGTTTCGCGTAGTTCCGGTCAATTGATCGTGACCATTGATGCCGTTGATCCGTGCCTGTGTGTCTACCCGCTCGACGAGTGGGAAATTATTGAAACCAAGTTGCGCGCACTCCCTTCGCTTCGCGAAGAGAACCGTCGCCTGCAGCGTTTATTGATTGGTAATGCCGTCGACCTCGAACTCGATGGCAGTGGTCGTTTTCTGGTTCCACCGCGTCTGCGCGAATACGCAAAGCTTGATAAGAAAGCGATGCTGGTGGGCCAACTGAACAAGTTCCAATTGTGGGACGAGGATGCATGGAACGCGGTGTCTGCCGCTGACCTTGCTGCTATTCAACAACCGGGCGCCATGCCTGACGAACTGCGTGATTTGATCCTGTGACTATTGATAGCGGCTTTAACCACATCACCGTACTGCTTGACGAAGCCGTCGAGGCTCTCGCCGTACGTCCTGATGGCTGCTATCTGGACGGTACGTTCGGTCGCGGCGGGCACAGTCGGCTGATCCTCAGCCAGCTTGGGACGGACGGTCGGCTCATCGGATTCGACAAGGATCCTCAAGCGATTGCCACCGGGCAAACGCTAGCGGCCGAAGACGGCCGCTTTGTCGTTGTGCAGCGCAGCTTTGCCGAGCTGGGTTCGGTGGTTGCCGAGCAAGGTCTGAGCGGCAAGGTCAGCGGTATCCTGCTCGATCTCGGCGTGTCTTCGCCGCAGCTGGATGACGCCGAGCGCGGCTTCAGTTTCCTCAATGACGGCCCGCTGGACATGCGCATGGACCCGTCCCGTGGCATCAGTGCCGCCGAATTCGTCAACACCGCGCCGGTGGAAGAAATCGCCCGGGTGTTCAAGGAGTACGGCGAAGAGCGTTTCTCCGGCCGCATGGCCCGTGCCGTGGCCGAGCGCCGCGACATCAAGCCGTTCGAGCGCACTGCTGATCTGGCCGAGGTCCTCAAAGTCGCCAACCCGGCGTGGGAGAAGGGCAAGAACCCGGCGACCCGTGCATTCCAGGGCCTGCGTATTCACGTCAACAACGAACTGGGCGATCTGGAGGCCGGCCTCGAAGCCGCGCTGGAGGCTCTGGAGGTCGGTGGCCGTCTGGTGGTCATCAGCTTCCACTCGCTGGAAGACCGCATCGTCAAGCTGTTCATGCGCAAACTGGTGAAAGGCGAAGCCGACAACCTGCCGCGCAACCTGCCCGTGCGCCACGTGGCGTTCGAACCGAAAATCAAAATCCATGGCAAAGCGCAGACGGCCTCCGACGCCGAACTCAAAGCCAACCCACGTTCCCGTAGCGCTGTGATGCGTGTCGCGGAGAAGTTGCGGTGAGCAAGCTTTTCGCCAAGCCCCTGCCTGGCGGCAGCTTTATCATGTTGCTGCTGTTTATCGGCGTGCTCGTGTCGGCCATCGGCGTGTCTTACAGCGCGCACTGGAACCGCCAGTTGCTCAACACCCTTTACAACGAACTCAGCGTGCGCGACAAGGCGCAGGCCGAGTGGGGGCGGCTGATTCTCGAACAGAGCACCTGGACCGCGCACAGCCGCATCGAAGTGCTGGCCACCGAACAGCTGAAAATGCACATCCCTGGCGCGGCTGACGTGAAGATGGTGGCGCCATGATGAAACTCGAAGGGGCACTCTTTCCGTGGCGCTTCCGTCTGGTCGTTGGTCTGCTCGGTGTCATGGTGGCCGCGATCTGCTGGCGCATCATCGACCTGCAAGTGATCGACCGAGACTTCCTCAAGGGGCAGGGCGACGCGCGCAGTGTTCGTCATATCCCGATTCCTGCACACCGTGGTCTGATTACTGACCGTAACGGCGAGCCCCTGGCCGTCAGTACGCCGGTGACCACGCTGTGGGCCAACGCCAAGGAAATGCAACTGGCCAAAGAAAAGTGGCCAGCACTCGCCGCTGCGCTGGGGCAGGATCCGAAAGCCTTGGCCGAACGTCTTGAAGCCCAGGCCAACAAAGAATTCATTTACCTGGTGCGCGGGTTGACCCCCGAGCAGGGCCAGGCCGTGCTTGACCTGAAAGTGCCGGGCGTCTACGGCATCGAAGAGTTCCGCCGCTTCTATCCGGCCGGTGAAGTCACCGCACACATGGTCGGCTTTACCGACATTGACGATCACGGGCGCGAAGGCGTCGAGCTGGCCTACGACGAGTGGCTGGCCGGGGTGCCGGGCAAACGGCAGGTCATCAAGGATCGGCGCGGTCGGCTGATCAAGGATGTCCAGGTCACCAAGAACGCCAAGGCCGGCAAGCCCTTGGCGTTGTCGATTGACCTGCGTCTGCAATACCTGGCCAACCGCGAGCTGCGCAACGCGATCATCGAGAACGGCGCCAAGGCCGGTAGCCTGGTGATCATGGACGTGAAGACCGGCGAGATTCTCGCCATGGTCAACCAGCCGACCTACAACCCGAACAACCGTCGCAACCTGCAGCCAGCGATGATGCGTAACCGCGCGATGATCGACGTGTTCGAACCGGGTTCGACCATGAAAGCGATCTCGATGAGCGCGGCGATCGAATCCGGCCGCTGGAAACCGACCGACACCGTCGAGGTGTACCCGGGCTCGCTGCAGATCGGCAAGTACACCATCAAGGACGTTTCGAAGACTGAAGGTCCGGTGCTCGACATGACCGGCATCCTGATCAATTCCAGTAACGTCGGCATGAGTAAGGTCGCGTTCGATATCGGCGGTGAAACCATTTACCGTCTCGCGCAGAAAGTCGGCCTCGGCCAGGACACCGGTCTCGGCTTCCCGGGCGAGCGTGTCGGCAACCTGCCGAACTACCGCGACTGGCGCAAGGCTGAAACCGCGACGCTGTCGTACGGCTACGGTATTTCCGTGACCGCGATCCAGCTGGTTCACGCGTTCTCGGCGCTGGCCAACAACGGTCGTCTCGCACCACTGACCCTGATCAAAACCGACAAGCCGCCGCAGACCACCCAGGTGCTGCCGGAAGCGGTCGCGAAAACCATGCAGGGCATGTTGCAGCAAGTGATCGAAGCACCGCGCGGCGTGTTCCGTGCGCAGGTGCCGGCGTATCACGTGGCCGGCAAGTCGGGTACTGCGCGTAAGACTTCGGTGGGCACCAAGGGCTACGCCGAAAACTCCTACCGCTCGCTGTTCGCCGGTTTCGGGCCGATGAGCGATCCGCGCTACGCCATCGTGGTAGTGATCGATGAACCGTCCAAGGCCGGTTACTTCGGTGGTCTGGTTTCGGCGCCGGTGTTCAGCCGTGTGATGTCCGGCACTCTGCGTCTGATGAACGTGACCCCGGACAACCTGCCGACCACCCAACAGGCCAACGCTACGCCGGCCGTTCCGCTGAAAGCCAATGGAGGGCGCGGCTGATGTCTCTTAGTCTGAACAAGATATTCCCCCACGCCGGCCACGATCTGCTGATCCGTGAATTGGCGCTGGACAGTCGCAACGTACGCGCCGGTGACCTGTTCCTCGCCGTGCCGGGCGGTAAATTCGATGGCCGTGCGCACATCGCCGATGCCTTGCAGCGCGGCGCGGCGGCGGTTGCCTACGAAGTGGAAGGCGCCACCGTGCTGCCGATCACCGAAGTGCCGCTGATCCCGGTCAAAGGCCTGGCTTCGCAGCTGTCCGATATCGCCGGGCGTTTTTATGGTGAGCCAAGCCATCACCTGAACCTGGTCGGTGTCACTGGCACCAACGGCAAAACCAGCGTGACCCAACTGGTTGCGCAGGCTCTGGATCTGCTCGGTCAGCACTGCGGCATCGTCGGTACGCTGGGCTCCGGCTTTTATGGCGCGCTGGAAAGCGGTCTGCACACCACGCCGAATCCGATTGCCGTGCAAGCGACCCTGGGCGACCTGAAAAAGGCCGGGGCCAAAGCTGTGGCCATGGAAGTTTCGTCACACGGTCTGGACCAGGGCCGCGTTACCGCATTGGCATTCGACGTCGCGGTAATGACCAACTTGTCCCGCGATCACCTGGATTATCACGGCACCATGGAGGCGTACGCCGAGGCCAAGGCCAAGCTGTTCGCCTGGAATGACCTGAAGTGCCGCGTGGTCAACCTCGACGACGATTTCGGTCGGCAACTGGCCGCCGAAAAACGCGATTCGCGCCTGATCACTTACAGCCTGCTCGACAACAGCGCCTACCTGTTCTGCCGTGAAGCGCAGTTCGATGACCACGGCGTGCGCGCCACGCTGGTCACGCCGCAGGGCGAGCATCACCTGCGCAGCACACTGCTCGGTCGTTTCAACCTGAGCAACGTACTGGCGGCGGTCGGCGCCTTGCTCGGTCTGGATTACGCCCTCGACGAAATTCTCAAGGTGCTGCCGAAACTCGAAGGCCCGGCCGGACGCATGCAGCGTCTGGGTGGCGGCACTCAACCGCTGGTGGTGGTCGATTACGCCCACACCCCGGATGCGCTGGAAAAAGTTCTGACCGCGTTGCGCCCACACGTCAAAGGCCAGTTGCTGTGCCTGTTCGGCTGCGGTGGTGATCGTGATCGTGGCAAGCGTCCGCTGATGGCCGAAGTGGTCGAGCGTCTGGCCGACCGCGTGCTGGTCACCGATGACAACCCGCGTACGGAAGATCCGGCGCAGATTTTCGACGACATCCGTGCCGGCTTCACCGCTGTGGATAAAGTCACTTTTGTTGCCGGTCGTGGTCAGGCGATCGCCCAGCTGATCGCCGCTGCCTCGGCGGATGACGTGATCGTCCTGGCGGGCAAAGGCCATGAGGACTATCAGGAAATCAACGGCGAGCGTCACGCTTTCTCCGATCTGGTCGAAGCCGATCATGCCCTCACCGCATGGGAGGTGGCTCATGCTTAAGGCCCTGAAGTTGAGCGAACTGACCAATGTGCTCGACGCACGTCTGATCAGCAGCGATGCCAGTTTCGATGGCGTCAGCATCGATAGCCGGGCGATCACCGCTGGCCAACTGTTTATTGCCCTGACTGGCCCGCGCTTCGATGGTCACGACTATCTGAACGACGTCGCCGGCAAAGGCGCGGTCGCGGCGCTGGTCGAGCGTGAAGTGCCCGACAGCACCCTGCCGCAACTGCTGGTCAAGGACACCCGCCAGGCCCTCGGCCAGTTGGGGGCGTTGAACCGTGCCGCGTTCACTCAGCCAGTGGCGGCCATCACCGGCTCCAGCGGCAAGACCACGGTCAAGGAAATGCTCGCGAGCATCCTGCGTACTCGCGGTCCGGTGCTGGCGACCCGTGGCAATCTGAACAACGATCTCGGCGCACCGCTGACCCTGCTCGAACTGGCGCCGGAACACACCGCCGCCGTGATCGAACTGGGCGCTTCGCGTCTGGGCGAAATCGCCTACACCGTCGGGCTGACCAAGCCGCACGTGGCGATCCTCAACAATGCCGGCACCGCCCACGTTGGCGAGTTCGGCGGGCCGGAAAAAATCGTCGAAGCCAAAGGCGAGATCATCGATGGGCTGGCGGCGGATGGCGTCGCCGTGCTCAACCTCGATGACAAGGCCTTTGGCATCTGGAAGCTCCGCGCCGGCGCACGCAAGGTGCTGACCTTCTCCCTGAGCAATCCTCAGGCAGATTTCTACGCCAGCGACCTGAGCACCGATGCCCGGGGTTGCCCGGCCTTCAACCTGCATACACCTGAAGGTGTGGAGCACGTTCAACTGAACCTGCTCGGCACCCATAACGTCGCCAACGCCATGGCCGCCGCTGCTGCCGCGCACGCTCTGGGCGTGTCGCTGTTCGGCATCGCCACCGGGCTTGGCGCGGTACAACCGGTCAAGGGTCGCACCGTCGCGCAACTGGCGAAGAACGGCATGCGCGTGATCGATGACACTTACAACGCAAACCCCACCTCCATGTGCGCTGCCGTTGATATACTCGCCGGCTTTTCCGGCCGCACCGTCCTGGTGCTCGGAGATATCGGCGAGTTGGGCGATTGGGCGGAGCAGGGGCACCGCGACGTGGGCGAATATGCCCGGGGCAAGGTTTCCGCGCTTTACGCGGTCGGACCGAACATGGTCCACGCCGTGAACGCATTCGGCAAAGAGGCGCATCACTTCGGCACGCAAGCCGAACTGATCCAGGCCCTCGACGCCGAGCAGGACACAAACACCACCATTTTGATCAAGGGTTCGCGCAGTGCAGCGATGGAAAACATCGTTGCGGCTCTGTGCGGGTCCAGTCTGGAGAAACATTAATGCTGCTGCTGCTAGCGGAGTATCTGCAACAGTTCTACAAAGGCTTCGCGGTCTTCCAGTACCTGACCCTGCGCGGGATCCTCGGTGTGCTGACCGCGCTGGTTTTGTCGCTGTGCTATGGCCCGTGGATGATCCGCACCCTGCAGAACCGTCAGATCGGCCAGTCCGTGCGCAATGACGGCCCGCAATCGCACCTGTCCAAGTCGGGTACGCCGACCATGGGCGGCGCACTGATTCTGTCTTCCATCGGTGTCAGCACCCTGCTGTGGGCTGACCTGAGCAACCGTTACGTGTGGGTCGTGCTGCTGGTGACCCTGCTGTTCGGCGCCATCGGTTGGGTCGACGATTACCGCAAAGTGATCGAGAAGAACTCCCGTGGCTTGCCAAGTCGCTGGAAGTATTTCTGGCAGTCGGTGTTCGGTCTGGGCGCGGCGATCTTCCTTTATATGACCGCGACCACGCCGGTGGAAACCACGCTGATCCTGCCGATGCTCAAGGACTACAGCATTCCGCTGGGCGCCGGGTTCATCGTGCTGACCTACTTCGTGATCGTCGGTTCGAGCAACGCGGTCAACCTGACTGACGGCCTCGACGGTCTGGCGATCATGCCAACCGTTATGGTCGGGGGCGGTCTGGGGATCTTCTGTTACCTGTCGGGTAACGTGAAATTCGCTGAATACCTGCTGATCCCTTACGTGCCGGGCGCGGGCGAACTGATCGTGTTCTGCGGCGCGCTGATCGGTGCCGGCCTCGGATTTCTCTGGTTCAACACCTATCCGGCGCAAGTGTTCATGGGCGACGTCGGTGCGCTGGCGCTCGGCGCGGCACTGGGCACCATCGCGGTCATCGTCCGTCAGGAAATCGTCCTGTTCATCATGGGCGGCGTGTTCGTGATGGAAACCCTGTCGGTGGTGATCCAGGTTGCTTCTTTCAAGATGACCGGTCGCCGAGTGTTCCG
The DNA here is from genome assembly GCF_025466205.1 of Pseudomonas sp. 13B_3.2_Bac1. Lineage (NCBI taxonomy): Bacteria > Pseudomonadati > Pseudomonadota > Gammaproteobacteria > Pseudomonadales > Pseudomonadaceae > Pseudomonas > Pseudomonas sp. 13B_3.2_Bac1. The sequence continues at coordinate 25,548 of NZ_JANLOG010000142.1, read as the reverse complement.
CATGGCACCGATTCATCACCACTTTGAACTCAAGGGCTGGCCCGAGCCACGCGTGATCGTCCGTTTCTGGATCATCACCGTGATTCTCGTGCTGATCGGCCTTGCCACCCTGAAGCTGAGGTAGAACGAGTGTCTCTGATCGCTTCTGACCACTTCCGCATCGTTGTCGGCCTCGGCAAGAGCGGCATGTCCCTGGTTCGCTTCCTGGCGAACCGGGGTGTGTCGTTTGCCGTCGCCGATACGCGGGACAATCCACCGGAACTGGCCACGCTCAAGCGTGACTATCCGCACGTGGAAGTGCGTTGTGGCGAGCTGGACGTCGAATTCCTGTGCCGTGCCGACGAGCTCTACGTGAGCCCCGGCCTGGCGCTGGCGACCCCGGCCCTGCAAGCCGCTGCCGCCCGCGGTGTGAAAATGGCCGGCGACATCGAGCTGTTCGCGCGTAACGCGCGGGCGCCGATCGTGGCCATCACCGGTTCCAACGCGAAAAGCACCGTCACCACCCTGGTCGGCGAGATGGCGGCTGCGGCCGGCAAACGCGTGGCGGTGGGCGGCAACCTCGGTACGCCAGCGCTGGAGTTGCTCAGCGACGACGTCGAGCTGTACGTGATGGAGCTGTCGAGCTTCCAGCTGGAAACCACTGACCAGCTCAACGCTGAAGTGGCCACCGTGCTCAACATCAGCGAAGACCACATGGACCGCTACAGCGGCCTGCCGGCTTATCACCTGGCCAAGCACCGGATCTTCCGTGGCGCGAAGCAGTTTGTGGTCAACCGTCAGGACGCACTCAGCCGTCCGCTGATCGGCGAGGGCCAGCCGTGCTGGACCTTCGGCCTGAACAAACCGGATTTCAAGGCTTTTGGCCTGCGCGAAGAAGATGGCGAGAAATACCTGGCCTTCGAATTCCAGAACCTGATGCCGGTGCGCGAACTGAAAGTGCGCGGCGCGCATAACCAGGCCAACGCCCTCGCGGCGCTGGCGCTGGGGCATGCGGTCGGCCTGCCGTTCGACGCCATGCTCGATGCCCTGCGCAATTTCGCCGGTCTCGAACACCGCTGCCAGTGGGTGCGTGATCTCGACGGTGTGGGTTACTACAACGATTCCAAGGCGACCAACGTCGGCGCCGCACTGGCCGCCATCGAAGGCCTGGGCGCGGACATCGACGGCAAGGTCGTGCTGATCGCCGGTGGCGACGGCAAGGGTGCCGAGTTCAAGGATCTGCGCGATCCAGTGGCGGCCAACTGCCGCGCCGTGATCCTGATGGGCCGCGACTCCGACAAGATCGGCGCAGCCATCGGCGACGCGGTGCCGCTGATTCGCGCCGGTTCGCTGGTTGAAGCCGTCGAGCAATGCCGCGCGGTCGCCCAGCCGGGTGACGTGGTGCTGCTGTCGCCAGCCTGCGCCAGTTTCGACATGTTCAAGAATTACGAAGACCGTGGTCACCAGTTCGTCCGCGCCGTGGAGGATCTGGCATGAGCCTGCGCAATATCATCAAGCCGTACCCGTCGCCGATCATCACCGGCCGTGGCATCGACCTCGACTTCCCGATGCTCGCCGGTTGCCTGGCGCTGCTGGGCCTGGGCCTGATCATGATCGCCTCGGCCTCCACCGAAGTGGCGGCGGCGCAGTCGGGCAGCGCGCTGTACTACATGATTCGCCACCTGATCTATGTGGCGCTGGGCCTGGGTGCCTGCATCATTACCATGATGATTCCGATCGCCACCTGGCAGCGTCTGGGCTGGATGATGCTGATCGGCGCCTTCGGTCTGCTGGTGATGGTGATCGTCCCCGGGATCGGCCGTGAAGTGAACGGGTCGATGCGCTGGATCGGTTTCAGCTTCTTTAACGTTCAGCCGTCCGAGATCGCCAAGGTGTTTGTGGTGATCTACCTCGCCGGTTATCTGGTACGTCGTCAGAAAGAAGTGCGCGAGAGCTGGATGGGCTTCTTCAAGCCGTTCATCGTGCTGCTGCCGATGGCGGGGCTGTTGCTGATGGAGCCGGACTTCGGTGCCACCGTGGTAATGATGGGCGCTGCGGCAGCGATGCTGTTCCTCGGCGGGGTCGGGCTGTTCCGCTTCTCGCTGATGGTGGTACTCGCAGTCGGGGCCGTGGTCTTGCTGATTCAGATGCAGCCCTACCGGATGGCGCGTCTGACCAACTTCGCCGACCCGTGGGCCGACCAGTTCGGCGCCGGTTATCAGTTGTCGCAGGCATTGATTGCCTTCGGTCGCGGTGAGTGGCTGGGCGTCGGCCTGGGCAACAGCGTGCAGAAACAGTTCTACCTGCCTGAAGCGCATACCGACTTCGTGTTCTCCGTACTTGCCGAAGAGCTGGGTGCGGTGGGTTCGCTGTGCACCGTGGCGCTGTTCGTGTTCGTGTGTATTCGCGGCATGTACATCGGTCTGTGGGCCGAGAAAGCCAAGCAGTTCTTCGCCGCGTATGTGGCCTACGGCCTGTCGTTCCTGTGGATCGGTCAGTTCCTGATCAACATCGGGGTGAACGTCGGTCTGCTGCCGACCAAGGGCCTGACCCTGCCGTTCCTCAGCTATGGCGGCAGTTCCCTGGTGATCTGCTGTGCCTGCCTCGGCTTGTTGCTGAGGATCGAGTGGGAGAGTCGGACCCACCTGGGCAGTGAAGAGATGGAGTTCCATGAGAGCGACTTCGCCGAGGAGCCGAACCATGGGCGCTAACGTATTGATCATGGCCGGCGGCACCGGCGGCCACGTGTTCCCGGCGCTGTCCTGTGCCCGTGAATTTCAGGCGCGCGGCTACACCGTGCACTGGCTCGGCACGCCGCGCGGAATCGAAAACGAACTGGTGCCGGCTGCAGGTCTTGAACTGCATCGCATCAACGCCACCGGATTGCGTGGCAAGGGCAAGCTGTCGCTGCTCAAGGCACCGTTCATGCTGCTCAAGTCGGTGTGGCAGGCGCGGGCAGTGATTCGCCAGCTGCGTCCAGTCTGCGTGGTCGGCTTCGGTGGTTATGTGACTGGCCCGGGCGGGATTGCCGCGAAACTGGCCGGTGTGCCGGTGATCGTTCACGAGCAGAACGCTGTGGCCGGCACCGCCAATCGGTTGCTGGTGCCGTTCGCCGCCCGGGTGTGTGAAGCGTTCCCCGACACCTTTACTCTGTCGGACACCCGCCGTACCACCGGAAACCCGGTGCGCAGCGAGCTGTTCCTCGAAACATCGCGACCGGCTCTGGCCGGGCGCAAAGCGCGTTTGCTGATCCTCGGCGGAAGCCTTGGCGCAGAACCGTTGAACAAGTTGCTGCCTGAAGCCCTGGCGCAAGTCCCTGCCGATTTGCGTCCGGAAGTGTTTCATCAGGCCGGCAAAAACCACGATGAAGTGACTGCAGAGCGCTACCGCGCCGCCGGCGTGGATGCGCAGGTGCAGCCCTTTATCAAAGACATGGCCCAGGCCTATGGCTGGGCTGACCTGGTGGTGTGCCGCGCTGGCGCGCTGACCATCAGTGAGCTGGCTGCCGTTGGTCTGCCCTCGATGCTGGTGCCTTTGCCCCACGCGATCGACGATCACCAGACCCGCAACGCCGATTATTTGGCCCGTGAAGGCGCAGCCTTCGTGATGCCGCAAAGAACGACTGGTGCCGCGGACCTTGCCGCGCGCCTGACAGAGGTCTTGATGCAACCGCAACGACTCGAAGAAATGGCCCAAGCGGCCCGCCGTCTGGCCAAACCCGATGCCACCCGTAGCGTGGTCGATACCTGCCTGGAGGTGGCCCATGGTTGAGAATCAGAAAGCCATGCCACAACCGGAAATGCGCCGCATCCGTCGCATCCACTTCGTCGGTATCGGCGGCGTGGGCATGTGCGGGATTGCCGAAGTGTTGTTGAACCTGGGCTATGAAGTGTCCGGTTCCGACCTGAAAGCTTCGCCAGTGACCGAGCGTCTGGAATCGTTCGGTGCGCACATCTATATCGGCCACCGTGCCGAGAACGCCGCCACCGCTGACGTGCTGGTGGTCTCGAGTGCTGTCAACACTTCCAACCCGGAAGTGGCGACCGCTCTTGAACGCCGCATTCCGGTGGTGCCACGTGCCGAAATGCTCGCCGAGCTGATGCGCTATCGCCACGGCATCGCCGTCGCCGGTACCCACGGCAAAACCACCACCACCAGCCTGATCGCTTCGGTGTTCGCCGCCGGTGGCCTGGACCCGACTTTCGTTATCGGTGGCCGTCTGAATGCCGCGGGCACCAATGCCCAGCTCGGCACCAGCCGCTACCTGATCGCCGAAGCCGACGAAAGCGACGCGAGCTTCCTGCACCTGCAACCGTTGGTGGCCGTGGTCACCAACATCGACGCCGACCACATGGCGACCTACGACGGTGACTTCAACAAGCTGAAGAAAACCTTCGTCGAGTTCCTGCACAACCTGCCGTTCTACGGTTTGGCGGTAATGTGCCTGGACGATCCGGTGGTGCGTGAAATCCTGCCGCTGGTCAAACGTCCGACCGTGACCTACGGCTTCAGCGAAGACGCCGACGTGCGCGCGATCAATGTGCGCCAGCAAGGCATGCAGACTTTCTTCACCGTGCTGCGCCCGGATCGCGAGCCGCTGGACGTGTCCGTGAACATGCCGGGCAACCACAACGTGCTCAACTCGCTGGCGACCATCTGCATCGCCAGCGACGAAGGCGTCAGCGACGAAGCCATCGTCCAGGGCCTGTCCGGGTTCCAGGGTGTCGGCCGACGCTTCCAGGTCTACGGCGAACTGCCGGTGGACGGCGGCAATGTGATGCTGGTCGACGACTACGGTCACCACCCGACCGAAGTCGCTGCGGTGATCAAAGCCGTGCGCGGTGGCTGGCCGGATCGCCGTCTGGTGATGGTCTACCAGCCGCATCGCTACAGCCGCACCCGTGACCTGTACGACGATTTCGTCAATGTACTGGCCGACGCCAACGTGCTGCTGCTGATGGAAGTCTATCCGGCCGGCGAAGAGCCGATTCCGGGCGCAGACAGCCGCAAACTGTGCAACAGCATCCGTCAGCGCGGTCAGCTCGACCCGATCTACATCGAACGCGGTGTCGACCTCGCGCCGCTGGTCAAGCCGCTGCTGCGTGCCGGCGACATTCTGCTGTGCCAGGGCGCCGGGGATATCGGTGGTCTCGCACCAAAACTGTTGAAAAGTGAGTTGTTCGCCGGCGCCGTGGCTGCGTCGGTCGAGGGGAAGTTGAAATGACTGCTGCCTACGCCAACCTGTTCTCCACCATTGCGCCGAAAGACTTCGGCCGTGTCGCCGTGCTGTTCGGTGGCATGAGTGCCGAGCGTGAGGTTTCGCTGAAATCCGGTAACGCCGTGCTCGACGCGCTGCAAAGCGCTGGCGTGGACGCGTTCGGGATCGACGTCGGCGAGGATTTTCTGCAGCGTCTGCTGAACGAAAAGATCGACCGCGCGTTCATCATCCTTCACGGTCGTGGCGGTGAAGACGGCTCGATGCAGGGCCTGCTCGAATGCGCCGGCATTCCGTACACCGGCAGCGGCATCCTTGCCTCGGCACTGGCGATGGACAAGCTGCGCACCAAGCAGGTCTGGCACAGTCTCGGGATTCCGACGCCGCGTCACGCCGTGCTGTGCAGCGAAGCCGATTGTATTTCCGCGGCGACGGAACTGGGCTTCCCTTTGATCGTCAAACCGGCGCATGAAGGTTCAAGTATCGGGATGGCCAAAGTGAGTTCTGCGTCCGAGTTGATCGACGCATGGAAAGCGGCCAGTACCTACGATTCGCAAGTCTTGGTTGAGCAATGGATTCAAGGTCCGGAGTTCACCATCGCCACCCTGCGTGACCAGGTGTTGCCTCCTATCGCCCTGGGTACACCGCACACGTTCTACGACTACGACGCCAAGTACATCGCCAACGATACCCAGTACCGCATTCCGTGCGGGCTGGATGCCGCCAAGGAACAGGAACTCATGGATCTCACGGCCAAGGCCTGTGAGGCGCTGGGTATTGCCGGTTGGGGCAGGGCGGACGTGATGCAGGACGCCGACGGGCAGTTCTGGTTCCTGGAAGTGAACACCGCACCGGGCATGACCGATCACAGCCTGGTGCCGATGGCGGCCCGTGCTGCCGGTCTGGACTTCCAGCAACTGGTTCTGGCCATTCTGGCCGCCAGTGTTGAAGGCTCCGGTCATACAGAGGCGCGAGGTTAAGACCATGCAAGGCGCTCAGCTCAGACATCAGCCACCCGCACCCGGCCGCAAGCCGGTGCCGCGGGGTGCCAGCCGAATGGTGGCCAAAGAGCCGATGTCCGCGCGCCTGCCGAAAGCCAATTTCGGCTTTCTGAAAAGCCTGTTCTGGCCGGTACTGCTGGTGGTGCTCGGGTTCGGTACCTACGAAGGTGCGCAGCGCTTGCTGCCGTACGCCGACCGGCCGATCACCAAGATCGCCGTGCAGGGTGACCTGAGCTACATCAGCCAGCAGGCGGTGCAGCAGCGAATCGCCCCGTACGTGGCGTCGAGCTTTTTCACCATCGACTTGGCCGGGATGCGCACCGAGCTTGAACAGATGCCATGGATCGCCCACGCCGAAGTACGCCGGGTGTGGCCGGATCAAGTGGTGATCCGCCTCGAAGAGCAACTGCCGGTGGCCCGTTGGGGCGACGAGTCGCTGCTCAACAACCAGGGCCAGGCATTTACGCCAAAGGAACTGGCGAACTACGAACACCTGCCACAGCTGTTCGGTCCACAACGGGCCCAGCAGCAAGTGATGCAGCAGTATCAGGTGCTGAGCCAGATGCTCCGGCCGCTGGGCTTCTCGATCGCGCGCCTGGAATTGCGTGAACGTGGCAGCTGGTTCCTGACCACCGGTGCCGGCAGTTCCGGCCCCGGCATCGAGTTGCTGCTGGGACGCGGCAACCTGGTGGAAAAGATGCGCCGCTTCATTGCCATCTATGACAAGACGCTTAAAGACCAGATTACGAACATTGCGCGCATCGATCTGCGCTACGCCAACGGCCTCGCTGTTGGCTGGCGGGAACCTGCAGCGCCGACGACAGACAAACCCGCTGTCGCAAAGAATTAAGAAGAGGCAGGACCCATGGCAAACGTGCAAAGCGGCAAAATGATCGTCGGTCTGGATATCGGCACCTCCAAGGTGGTGGCGCTGGTAGGCGAGGTCGCGGACGACGGCACGCTGGAAATCGTCGGTATCGGTACTCACCCGTCCCGCGGCCTGAAGAAGGGCGTGGTGGTGAACATCGAGTCGACCGTGCAATCGATCCAGCGCGCGATCGAAGAGGCCCAACTGATGGCGGGCTGCCGCATTCACTCGGCGTTCGTCGGCGTGGCCGGCAATCACATCCGCAGCCTGAACTCCCACGGCATCGTGGCGATTCGTGACCGCGAAGTGAGCTCGGCTGACCTGGAGCGCGTACTCGACGCCGCCCAGGCCGTGGCGATCCCGGCTGACCAGCGCGTGCTGCACACCCTGCCGCAGGATTACGTGATCGATAACCAGGAAGGCGTCCGCGAGCCGCTGGGCATGTCCGGCGTCCGTCTGGAAGCCAAGGTTCACGTGGTCACCTGCGCCGTCAATGCTGCACAGAACATTGAAAAATGTGTGCGTCGCTGCGGTCTGGAAATCGACGACATCATTCTCGAGCAATTGGCCTCGGCCTACTCGGTGCTGACCGACGACGAAAAAGAGCTGGGCGTGTGCCTGGTCGACATCGGCGGCGGCACCACCGACATCGCGATCTTCACCGAAGGCGCGATCCGCCACACCGCGGTGATCCCGATTGCCGGTGATCAGGTGACCAACGACATCGCCATGGCGTTGCGCACCCCGACCCAGTACGCCGAAGAGATCAAGATTCGCTACGCCTGCGCCCTGGCCAAACTGGCCGGTGCCGGTGAAACCATCAAGGTGCCGAGCGTTGGCGACCGTCCACCGCGCGAACTGTCGCGTCAGGCCCTCGCCGAAGTGGTCGAGCCGCGTTATGACGAACTGTTCACCCTGATCCAGGCCGAGCTGCGTCGCAGCGGCTACGAAGACCTGATCCCGGCGGGCATCGTGTTGACCGGCGGTACTTCGAAGATGGAAGGCGCCACCGAGCTGGCCGAAGAAATCTTCCACATGCCGGTTCGTCTGGGCGTGCCGCACGGCGTGAAAGGCCTGGATGACGTGGTGCGCAACCCGATTTATTCCACTGGCGTTGGCTTGTTGATGTACGGCCTGCAAAAGCAGTCCGACGGGATCTCGTTCTCGGGCATCGGCAGCCGCGACAGCTACAGCAACGATGAGCCACAGGCGCCGTTGCTGGACCGATTGAAGAAGTGGGTTCAAGGCAACTTCTAAAGCTTTACCGCAACACCGCAACAAAAATGCAGTAGGCGAAAAAACTAGAGAATGTAAGGAGAGGGAAAATGTTCGAACTCGTAGACAACATCCCCGCAAGCCCGGTAATCAAAGTTATCGGTGTCGGCGGTGGCGGCGGCAACGCTGTCAACCACATGGTCAAGAGCAACATCGAAGGCGTTGAATTCATCTGCGCCAACACCGATGCTCAAGCGCTGAAAAACATCGGCGCGCGTACCATCCTGCAACTGGGCACTGGTGTGACCAAAGGCCTGGGCGCCGGCGCCAACCCGGAAGTCGGCCGTCAGGCTGCGCTGGAAGATCGCGAGCGCATCGCTGAAGTGCTGGCCGGCACCAACATGGTGTTCATCACCACGGGCATGGGCGGTGGTACCGGTACTGGTGCTGCGCCGATCATCGCCGAAGTGGCCAAGGAAATGGGCATCCTGACCGTTGCGGTCGTGACCCGTCCGTTCCCGTTCGAAGGCCGCAAGCGTATGCAGATCGCCGACGAAGGCATCCGCATGCTCTCCGAAAGCGTCGACTCGTTGATCACCATTCCTAACGAGAAGCTGCTGACCATCCTCGGTAAAGACGCCAGCCTGCTGTCGGCTTTCGCCAAGGCTGACGACGTACTGGCCGGTGCCGTTCGTGGTATCTCCGACATCATCAAGCGTCCGGGCATGATCAACGTCGACTTCGCCGACGTGCGTACCGTGATGAGCGAAATGGGCATGGCGATGATGGGCACTGGCTGCGCCAGCGGTCCGAACCGTGCACGTGAAGCGACCGAAGCGGCCATCCGCAACCCGCTGCTGGAAGACGTGAACCTGCAAGGCGCACGCGGCATTCTGGTGAACATCACCGCCGGTCCTGACCTGTCCCTGGGTGAGTACTCCGACGTGGGTAGCATCATCGAAGCCTTCGCTTCCGAGCACGCGATGGTCAAGGTCGGTACCGTTATCGATCCGGACATGCGCGACGAACTGCACGTCACCGTGGTTGCCACCGGTCTGGGCGCGAAAATCGAGAAGCCTGTGAAGGTCATCGACAACACCGTTCACACTTCCATGGCTTCCGCTCAGGTTCAACAACCGGCTTCTGCGCGTCAGGAAGCTCCGGCGGTGAACTACCGTGACCTGGACCGTCCGACCGTCATGCGCAACCAGGCTCAGGCCGGTGCTGCGACTGCCGCGAAGATGAACCCGCAGGACGATCTGGATTACCTGGACATCCCGGCATTCCTGCGTCGTCAGGCCGATTGATGGAATGTATCAGGGCTATGACGGTGATTGGTGTTCAGCAAAGGCTCGGTCTGCTATTATCGCCAGCCTTTGTTGATACCAGTTCGCAATTTGCGCTGAAGCGGCCCAAGCCATGATTAAACAACGCACACTGAAAAATATTATCCGTGCCACAGGTGTAGGCCTGCACTCCGGGGAGAAGGTCTACCTGACCCTCAAGCCTGCGCCTGTCGACACTGGCATTGTGTTTTGTCGCGCTGACCTCGACCCTGTGGTGCAGATTCCTGCCCGCGCGGAAAACGTTGGTGAAACCACTATGTCGACGACGCTGATCAACGGCGACGTCAAAGTGGACACGGTAGAGCACTTGCTCTCGGCCATGGCTGGCCTGGGCATCGATAACGCCTACGTCGAGCTCTCCGCGTCCGAAGTCCCGATCATGGATGGCAGCGCTGGACCGTTCGTATTCCTGATTCAATCGGCTGGCCTGGAAGAGCAGGACGCCGCCAAGAAATTCATCCGCATCCTGCGTGAAGTGACAGTGGAAGACGGCGACAAGCGCGCCACTTTCGTCCCTTTCGAAGGGTTCAAGGTGAGCTTCGAGATCGATTTCGATCACCCGGTTTTCCGGGACCGCACCCAAAGTGCAAGCGTGGATTTTTCCAGCACTTCGTTCGTAAAAGAAGTCAGCCGCGCCCGTACTTTCGGTTTCATGAGTGACATCGAGTACCTGCGCAAGCACAACCTCGCACTCGGCGGCAGCGTTGAAAACGCGATCGTGGTTGATTCCGATGGTGTACTGAACGAAGACGGCCTTCGCTACGAAGACGAATTCGTGAAGCACAAGATCCTCGATGCGATTGGCGACCTGTACCTGCTGGGTAACAGCCTGATTGGTGAGTTCAAAGGCTTCAAGTCCGGTCATGCACTGAACAACCAGCTGCTGCGCAAGTTGATTGAGCAGACAGATGCGTGGGAAGTCGTGACGTTCGAAGACGCCAGCACTGCACCGATCTCTTACATGCGCCCGGTTGCGGCGGTGTAAGTAAAAAACCTCTCTAGTTTTTTGAAGGCCATCCTTGGATGGCCTTTTTTTATGCCCTGAATTTGATGTTGTCTGTTCTGGCCTCTTCGCGAGCAAGCCCGCTCCCACATTTGGAATGCGTTCCCTTGTGGGAGCGGGCTTGCTCGCGAAGAGGCCAGTTCAATCGCCGCAAAAATCAGCCAGCCACCACCACTCGGTTCCGCCCCCCTTCCTTGGCTTGATACAGGGCCTTGTCTGCGGCAAATAACAATTGCTCCAGCGACATCTCGACCGCAGTTGTCCAGGTGCTGATGCCGATACTGACGGTCATCGCCACGCCTGCACCCTCGACCCTCGGCATCTGCTCGACCGCCTGGCGGATATGTTCGGCAATCTGTCGCGCGCCGCTGCTGTCGGTTTCGGCGAGGATCACCGAGAACTCTTCGCCGCCGTAACGGGCGACCAGATCCCCTGGTCGTCGCACGTTCGCCGTGATCACCTTGGCCAATTCACGCAGCGCCTGATCACCGGCCTGATGCCCGTGGCGGTCGTTGAACGCCTTGAAGTGGTCGGCATCGATCATCATCACTGACAACGGCTTGCCCGAACGCTGGGCGCGGAACCATTCGTGGCGTAGCGCCTGATCGAGCATCCGCCGGTTGGCCACGCCGGTCAGCGCATCGGTGGCGGCCAGTTGCGCCAGTTCGCGTTCGGCGCGCTGGCGCAAGCGCAGCTCACGGGCCAGCAGCCAGGTCAGCCACAGCAGCCCGACACACAGCACGCCGGTGGCGCCACTGATCAACAGCGCCGTGCGGCGCCAGGTGCCGAACACTTCATCACTGGAGAGCGCAACCATCACTGTCAGCGGCAGATTGCCGACCCGCGAATAGGTGTAGAGCCGTTGCTGATGGTCCATGCTCGAGGTGCTGGAGAAACTGCCACTGCCATCCTTGTCGCCGAGAATCCGTTGCACGTTGGGCCGGTTGCCGAAGCTCTTGCCGATGGAGTCGCTTTGCAGATACGGCTTCTGCGCCAGCAGGACGCCGTCGCTGTTGATGATATTGAGCGTGCTGCCTTTGCCGATGTCGAGACTGTTGAACAACTGATCGAAGTAGTCGAGCTTCATCGACGCCACCGCCACGCCAGCGAACTCACCGGTGTCCGAGGATATCCTCCGACTGAAACTGATGCGCCACTGGTTGGCTTCGTCGCAATCACAACGGGTCTTGAACGGGCGGCTGATGAACATGCCCATGTCACGGTTGAAAGCATGGGCGAGGAAATAATCACGGTCGGCGAAGTTGCCCGGTTTGGGTTCGACCCGCGATGAGTCGGCGACCACATCGCCATGTTTGTCGAGCAGGAGGATGTCGCCCTTGAAGCGCGCGGTGGTCGAGCGGTCGAACAGGGCCAGATGGCGGATCTGCGGGGTGACGTCGCGCAAGTCATCGCGCTGGGCGGCGGCGATCAGGCCTTGCAGGGTCAGGTCATACAACTCGACCGTGCGCAGGACATCGGCGTCGATCAACTGGGCGATGGTGGTGGCGCTGCGGGTGGCCGACTCCTGAGCGTTGGCGTGCTCACGAATCAGCAGAAAAGTGACGATGCACAGAATCGCGATCACAGTCAGCGAACTGCCGCAGATCAGCAGCAATTCGGGGCGTCCGGTCTTGCCCGCCACAGGTGGGGTACGGCTCGCGATCATGATGGGGGCTGTCGGTTGAGAGGATCTTATTAGCGTAGTTGCATCAAGTCAGTGACGGTATTCCATTGTGGGAGCGGGCTTGCTCGCGAATGCGCCGTGTCATTCAACATTGTTGTCGACTGATGCAGCGCATTCGCGAGCAAGCCCGCTCCCACAGGGTATATCTCTCAATTCAAGAGCGTGGCGCAGGGGTGATCTTAGAAGACGTTGATCGGGTAGTCGACAATCACCCGGTATTCATCGGTATCCGTATCAATCGCGCCATAACCGTTGCCGCCCCGGTTGGTCGCCCATTGCAGGCGTACCGCGAGATCTTTCGCCTGGCCGCTCTGCACCACGTATTTCAGATCGATGTCGCGTTCCCAATGCTGGGCGTTGCGACCGTCGGCGCTGTACCACGAAGCATAGCCTTTGCTGTGCGGATCGACCTTGGTCAAGTCCACGGTGCCGCGCGAATAGGAGACCGCTGAAGTCAGACCCGGCATCCCCAGCCCGGCGAAGTCATAGGCGTACTTGAGCTTCCACGAACGTTCGTTCGGGCCGTTGAAGTCCGAGTATTGCTGCGAGTTGTCGAGGTAAACGCTGTCGCCCTGGCTGATGTAGTCGAACGGCGTGTTGCCGTTCACGCGCTGATACGCGGCAGTAATGCTGTGGCTGCCGATGCCGACGGTGAAATGCAGGCTGTAGGTGTTGTTGTCGATGTTGCCCAGCAGCGCGTCGCCGGTGTCCTGCGTGTGATAGAAGTGCAGGCCCGGGTTGAGGCTGACCAGATCGTTCAACTGCCAGGTGTAATCCAGGTCGTAGTAGTACTGGTTCCAGATGTCCTTCAACTCGGCAGCGTACAGATTGCTGGTCAGCCCTTCGACGCCGCTCCAGGACACGCCGGCCCAGTTCAGGTGCTGGCTTGCGTCACCTTCGGCGAGTTTGCCGTAGGAGGTACCGATGCGCTGGTGGCCACTCTGGTTGTACGGCTTGGTGAAACTGGCCTGGCCACCTTCGAACATCCAGCCGTCGAAACTGTGGTTGGTCAAACTGACACCGCGGAAGGTCTGCGGCAGCATGCGCGACTCACCGCCGGCAATCACCGGGTTGGTGAGGAACAGGTCACCGGCCTTCAACTCGGTATCGAACGCACGCATTTTCAACGTGCCGCCCGCGGTCGAGAACGAGCCTGGCGCTTTGCCATTGCCATCGCTGACCGGCAGGATGCTCGAGCCATCGGTGCCGCCACCGCCGTCGAGCTTCAACCCGAGCATGGCGTGGGCGTCGATGCCGAAGCCGACCGTGCCCTCGGTGTAACCCGACTGGAAGATCCCGAGAAAACCCTGGCCCCACTCGATGTTGTCGTCCGTCTGCTGCAGACGGTTGCGATTCATGTAGTAGTTGCGAGCGTTGAGGTTGAGGCTCGAGCCTTCGACGAAACCTTCCTTGGCGGCTTCGTCGGCATGGGCGGCGGGGGCAATCGTTGCGGCAATTGCAATGAACAGCGGGGTGACGCGGACTGGGTAACGCACTTGCGATGGAGCTCCTTGGGTCAACTGACACTTCAATGTCTTGAGGTGCGGGATGTTTCTTGTTTTTACAGACGAACCAAACCGCTTTCAGACCACAACGAAAAAAGGCCGCTGAAAGGCAGCGGCCTGGAAGGACGACGGTTGAACGGGAAGAGCCAAACAACCGCGTCGAGGGAAATTTTTCGCGGTGCGCGACTCAGCTGTCTTTCTCGGCTGCTTGAGCCTGGGAAGTGGCGGCCTGAGGGGCTTGCGAGGCGTCCTGCGACTTGACCATCACTTCTGCCTGAGACTGCTCGAAGGCGTGAGCGCGCGCGGCATTCTGCGCGACGAACGCCTGCGATTCTTCAGCCATCGCCATGGGCGACAGGATCAATGAGGACAAAACGAAAGCGCTGGCAATACCCATACTGTTGGACATCTGGAAAACCTTCTTGCTTGGCAAGTGCTGTTTGGTGCGGGCAAAGATAAGGTTGCCGGGCGTTGGGAAACAGCCTGATTTTCATAAATGACTGTTGCAGTACAAGCAAAGATAACCCGTGGGATTTCACCGCGCGCTACTTGCCTGACCACAAACCTGTGGCGAGGGAGCTTGCTCCCGCTCGGCTGCGCAGCAGTCGTAAACAATGTGGATGCGATTGATCTGAAGGCTGATTTTGGGGCCGCTTCGCAGCCCAGTGGGAGCAAGCTCCCTCGCCACAGTGATTTTGCTTTTCAGTTAAACCGGGAGGTGGATGCCGAACGTATTCATCCCCCGGTCGCTGCGCACAAACACATCGCCACCGTGCATCAGCGCAATCGCCTTGACGATCGCCAACCCCAGCCCATGGTTGTTGCCGCTGTTGCTGCGCGAGGCATCGACCCGATAGAAGCGCTCGAACAGACGCGGCAAGTGCTCGCTGGCAATCGGCGATCCGGGGTTGGCCACGCCGATGCTGACCTGATGGTCTTCAACTTCGATGCGCACCTCGATCACCTTGCCTGGTTCGGTGTGCTGCACCGCGTTACTCAGCAGATTGATCAATGCCCGACGCAGATGCGCGATCTCGATTCGCACCTGTGCGTCACCACTCACATGCACCTGCACTTGCGCGTCTTCGAGGATGAAATCCAGGTAATCCAGCGTGGTTGCAACTTCATCCGCCAGCGAGGTCTCGGTCAGTTTGGTCGCCTTGCTGCCCTGGTCGGCGCTGGCAAGGAACAGCATGTCGTTGATGATCGAACGCAGGCGTTCCAGCTCTTCGAGGTTGGATTGCAGCACCTCGAAATAGTGTTCGGCGGAGCGTCCGCGCGTCAGCGCGACCTGGGTCTGACCGATCAGGTTGGTCAGCGGCGAACGCAGCTCATGGGCCACGTCGGCGTTGAACGATTCCAGCCGTGAGTACGCCTGTTCGACCCGCTCAAGGGTCGAGTTGAACGAGTCGACAAACTGTTCCAGTTCCGGCGGCAACGGCGATAGACGCAAGCGCCCCGAACGCAATGGCGGCGCCAGACGCTGCGCCTCGTGGGACAGTTTGATCAGCGGTTGCAGGCCAATCCGTGCCACCCAGTACCCGAGCGCCGAGGCCAGCGCCACGCCGATAATCGCCAGACCGATCAAGGCAATCAGCAACTGATGTTGCGTCTGGTGAAACGTATCGGTGTCGATGCCGATCATGAAGCGCAGCGGCGGGCGTTGGTCCTTGGCCGGAAACTGGCTGACCAGCACTTTCAGCGGATAGGGCTGGTCGGGCAATTGCAGGTCGCGCATGCCCAATGGGCCGTTGGCGAACTCGCGAATCTGCGGGGTCAGGTTGCCAAACTCATACTGCGGGTCACCGCTGCTGATCCAGAAACTGATGCGCTTGTCTTCCTCGCCCAGCAGCTTGAGTTTGTTGTTGATCTTCACCCAATGATCGGGCGTGCCGTAACGACCGACGGTGGATTCGAGCACGCTGTAACGCGCATCCAGCTCGGCTTCCGGCAGCAGGCCCAGGCCCTTGTCGACCTGCTGATACAGCGCGCCGCCGATCAACAGAAACACCAGCAACGCCACCAGCGTAAACATCCCACTGAGGCGCAGGGCAATCGAGTTACTGGACACCACGGCTCTCCAGCACATAACCCATACCACGAATGGTGTGCAGCAGTTTCTCGTCGAACGGCCCGTCGAGCTTGGCCCGCAGACGCTTGATCGCGACTTCGACGACGTTCGCGTCGCTGTCGAAATTGATGTCCCAGACCATCTCGGCAATCGCGGTTTTCGAGAGGATTTCACCTTGTCGGCGCGCCAGCACGCTGAGCAGCGAGAACTCTTTTGCCGTCAGATCCAGTCGGGTGCCGGCGCGGGTGGCCTTGCGGCTGATCAGATCGATCCACAGGTCGGCGATGCTTACCTGCACCGGTTCGTGGCCACCGCTGCGCCGGGTCAGCGCCTGCAAGCGCGCTACCAGCTCCAGAAAGGAAAACGGCTTGCCGAGGTAATCGTCGGCGCCGTCACGCAGGCCCCTGATCCGGTCTTCGACGCGCTCGCGGGCGGTGAGCATGATCACCGGGGTCTGCTTGCGCGCACGTAAGGCGCGCAGCACGCCGAAGCCGTCGAGGCCCGGCAACATCACGTCGAGGACGATCACCGCGTAGTCGCTTTCCAGCGCCAGGTGCAGGCCCTCGACGCCGTCGCGGGCCAGATCCACGGTGTAACCCTGTTCCGTCAGACCGCGGTGCAGATAATCCGCGGTTTTTTCCTCGTCTTCGATAATCAGAACGCGCATGACCCTGCCTCAGTCTGTAGTCGCCAGTGCCGTCGTGGGCATTGGTTTGGGCCTGTGGAACAGCCGCTCAAGCCACAAGTATATGACCGGGGTGGTAAACAGCGTCAGCATCTGGCTGACCAGCAAGCCGCCCACCACCGCGATCCCCAGCGGCTGGCGCAGTTCCGCGCCGGTGCCGTAACCGAGCATCAGCGGCAACGCGCCGAGCAGCGCGGCGAGGGTGGTCATGATGATCGGCCGGAACCGCGTCAGGCACGCTTCGAAAATCGCATCCTGCGGCGCCAGTCCGCGATTGCGCTGGGCTTCCAGTGCGAAGTCGATCATCAGAATGCCGTTCTTTTTGACGATACCGATCAGCAGCACCAGCCCGATCAACGCCATGATCGAAAAGTCCTGACCGCAGATCCACAGCATGATCACTGCACCGAGCCCGGCCGCCGGCAGGGTCGAGATGATCGTCAGCGGATGCACGAAGCTCTCATAAAGCACGCCGAGAATGATGTACACCGCCACCAGCGCCGCGAGAATCAACCACGGCTGACTGGCGAGCGAACTCTGGAATGCCTGCGCTGCGCCCTGGAAGTTGCCGCTGATGGCGGTCGGCATGCCGATCTCGGCCTTGGCCTGGTTGAGCAGGATCACCGCGTCGCCCAAGGCCACGCCGGGGGCCAGGTTGAACGACAGGTTGGCGGCGGGGAACATGCCGTCATGGGCAATCGACAGCGGGCCGATGGTCGGTGCGTCGAATTTCGCCAGCGCCGACAGCGGCACCATTTCCCCGCTCAGCGGCGAGCGCAGGTAGAAATAGTTGAGGCTTTCGGCCTTGCCGCGCTGTTTGGTATCGAGCTCCAGAATCACGTTGTACTGGTTGACCTGAGTCTGGAATTCATTGATCTGGCGCTGGCCGAACGCATCGTACAGCGCCTCGTCGACATCACTTGCGGTCAGGCCGAAACGCGCGGCGGCGCTGCGGTCGATGCTGATGTGGGTGATGCTGCCGCCCAGTTGCAGGTCATTGGAAATGTCGCGGAACGCCGGGATGCTGCGCAGCTTCTCGGTCAGGCGCTGGGTCCAGGTGGCCAGGGTCGCGCCTTCATTGCTCTTGAGTACGTATTGGTACTGGGCGCGGCTTGGGCCGGAGCTGAGGTTGATGTCCTGGCCGGCGCGCAGGTACAGGACGATGCCCGGGACTTTCATCAGTTTCGGACGGATACGGTCGATGAACTGGCTGGCCGAGACGTCGCGGTCGCCGCGTTTTTTCAGGGCGATCCAGAAGCGGCCGTTGGCGATGGTCTGGTTGCTGCCGGACACGCCCACCGAGTGGGAAAACGCTTCGACTGCCGGGTCGGCCGCGACGATTTCGGCCATCGCCAGGTGTTTTTTCACCATGTCGCCGTAGGAAATATCCGCAGCGGCTTCGGTGGTGCCGAGCACGAACCCGGTGTCCTGGATCGGGAAGAATCCCTTGGGAATAAAGATGTAACCGGCAATTGCCAATCCGAGGGACAGGCAGAACACGCCGATCATCAGTTTCTGATGGGCGAGGGCGCGGCGCAGGCCTTTCTCGTACCACGCCAGCAGACGCTCACTGAAGCCCGGTTTGTCATGGGCATGATGCACCGGTTTGCGCATGAACAGCGCGGCCAGAGTTGGCGCCAGCGTCAGCGATACCACTACCGAAATAAGAATGGTCGAAGTCGCGGTCAGGGCGAATTCCTTGAACAGCCGCCCGACCACACCGCCCATGAACAGCAGCGGAATGAACGCCGCCACCAGCGAGAAGCTGATCGAGACCACGGTGAAGCCGATCTCGCCGGCGCCCTTGACCGCCGCCTCACGCATGCCGTCGCCGGCTTCCAGATGCCGGTGGATGTTCTCCACCACCACAATCGCATCGTCGACCACAAACCCCACGGCCACCACAATCGCCACCAGTGTCAGGTTGTTCAGGCTGAAACCGAGGATGTACATCAGGGCGAAACTGGCCACCAGTGACACGCCGAGTACCGCCGAGACAATCAGCGTCGCCGACAGTTGGCGCAGGAACAGCGCCATCACCGCCACCACCAGCAAAATGGCGATCAACAGGGTGATTTCCACTTCATGCAGCGACGCGCGAATGGTCTGGGTGCGGTCGATCAGCACTTTGACCTGCACCGAGGCCGGCAGCATGGCTTCCAGGCCCGGCAGCGCCGCTTGAATACGGTCGACGGTTTCGACGATGTTCGCACCGGGCTGGCGCGAGATCACCAGGTTCACCCCGGGTTGATCTCCGGCCCAGGCTTGCACGTAGGCATCTTCCGAACCGTTGACGACTTTGGCGACATCCCGCAGGTGAACCGGGGCGCCGTCCTTGTAGGAAACGATCAGCTGGCTGTAGTCCTCGGGATGGAACAACTGGTCGTTGGTCGACAGCGTGGAGATGCTCGATTCGCCATACAACGCACCTTTGGCGAGGTTCAGGCTGGTCTGCTGGATCGCCAGGCGAATGTCGGCCAGAGTCAGGCCGATGGCCGCCAGTTTGTCGGCCGAGGCTTGCACGCGGATCGCCGGACGTTGCTGACCGGTGATGTTGATCTGGCCTACACCGTCGATCTGACTGATCTGACGCGAGAGCAGGGTTTCCACCAGATCGCTGAGTTCGGTGCCGGGCATTTGTGTGGAGCTGACACTGAGGATCAGCACCGGGCTGTCGGCCGGGTTGACCTTCTTCCAGGTCGGCAGCGTCGGCATGTCTTTGGGCAGTTTGCCGGCGGCAGTGTTGATCGCTGCCTGAACTTCCTGGGCGGCGGTGTCGATGCTTTTGTCGAGGGTGAATTGCAGGGTCAACAGACTTGAGCCGAGCGCACTGCTGGAGGTCATCTGGGTCATGCCGGGGATGGCGCTGAATTGCACTTCAAGCGGCGTGGCCACGGAGGACGCCATGGTGTCAGGGCTGGCGCCGGGCAACTGCGCGGAAACCTGGATCGTCGGAAATTCCGCTTCCGGCAGTGGCGCAATCGGCAGGCGCGGGAAGGCAATCACCCCGAGCAGCACCAGGGCGAAGGTCAGCAGAATGGTCGCGACCGGGTGGTCGATACACCATGTGGAGACGCCTTTGTGCTCCTTCATGGCTTGGGCTCCGCTTCGACCACCTGCGGCGGCTCGGTCATCACCTGCACGGTCGAACCGGGTTTGAGCCGCGACTGGCCGTCACTGACTAATTGATCACCCGCCTTCACGCCTTTGATGATGTCCTGGCCGCTGCCTTGATAAACCATCTGCACTTGTACGGCTTCGACCTTGTCGCCGTTCACGCGGTAAACGAAGTGTTGGTCGAGGCCGCGTTGTACGACGGTAGGCGGCACCACCAGCGCATTCTTATCCAGTGCCGTCTGAATTTTTACCGTCACTAGCAGGCCCGGCCAGAGCTTCTGGCTGGCGTTGTCGAATTCGGCCTTGGCGCGGATGGTGCCGGTGTTGGCGTTGATCTGGTTGTCGATCAGGGTCAGATGACCTTCGCCAAGCAGGTTGCCGGTTTCGCCGTCGGTGTCGGCGCCGATGTAGGCCTTGACCTGCGCGTGCTGCGGGTCGTTGATCAGACCTTGCAGGGTCGGCAGCATTTGTTGCGGCAGCGAGAACTCGACGGCGATCGGGTCGATCTGGGTGACGGTGAACAGGCCCTGGGTGTCGGTCATGCGCAGGAAATTGCCTTCATCGACTGTGCGAATACCGACGCGGCCAGTGACTGGGGAGCGGATCTGGGTGTAGGAAAGTTGTACCTGCGCGGCGTCAATCGAGGCCTGGTTGCCTTGGGCGGTGGCCTTCAACTGGTTGACCAGCGCCTGTTGCTGATCGTAGGTCTGCTTGGAGACGCCGTCGTCGACGCTGAGCAGTTTGTAGCGCTTGAGGTTGACCAGGGCGACTTCCAGTTGGGCCTGGCTTTCGCCCAGTTGTGCGCGGGCCTGATCAAGACTGGCGCGGATCGAGCGGTCGTCGATGCTGGCGAGCAGGTCGCCTGCTTTGACCAGTTGGCCTTCTTTGACGAGGATCTTTGTCAGAATGCCGTCGATCTGCGGGCGTACCACGACGCTGTGCAATGAGAGAACCGAACCGATGCCGCTGACGTAGCGGGGGACGTCCTTTTCGCTGACTGCCACAACCCGGACCGGGATGGCGGTGGGGGCGGCGAGTTTGGTCTGGGCCGGTTTGGTGGCGTACCACAGGCCCAGAGCGGCGACGATGATCAGCGGGGTGGCGAGCAGGGCGGTTCGTTTCTGGATTCGCATGCGATTGGGGCGCCAAGGGGTTGAGTTTGGGCAGGTTGGGTATTTATAAGCTTGTTTGGGGGTCAGGAGGGTGACGGCTAGCTGTCAGCGCTGTCAGTTTCGTTTGGCTTGGCGGCCTCTGGGCCGACCATGTTGTGGGTTGATGGGGGACATATCCGTTGCTGCGGTAACGGCTTATTATGGTTCCGCTCTTACAGCGGCTCACTTTTCCAGACGCCGAAAAGTAAGCAAAAGGCTTGGCCCCAACGTTCGGCCCTCGCTTAGGCTCGGGTTCCTTCGCTCCGGGATTGATCCGGGCGCAGCGCCTCCGGTTTGCTTCGCTGCACCTCCTCTCGCTGTGTTTGGCTGCGCCAAACGGTCGCTGCGCTCCCACCCCCGGATCAATCCCTCCACTCAGCCTGCCGACGGGGCCGGCACGGCAAGATCAAGAGCTTTCGGCGAGCTGACACTCGGCCATTTGAGTGGTGAAGAGCGTGCGCTCGGCTTTAGCGCTTTTGGGGAGCCAGCCTGCTCGCTATGGCGGCCTGACAGCCGACCAATCTCTATCTGACTCACCCAATTCCACTGTGGGAGCGGGCTTGCTCGCGAAGGCGGCCTGACAGCCGACCCCTCTCCACCTGACCGAACCCATTCCAACTGTAGGAGTGAGCTTGCTCGCGAAGGCGGCCTGACAGCCGACCACTCTCCACCTGACCACACCCATTCCAACTGTAGGAGCCAGCCTGCTGGCGATGACGGCAGTCCAGCCACCGCCATTCAAAACCGTGACCATCCCCCCAATTCCACCACCCAATATCTCTAAATCGGAACGTTTGTGCCTCGCAACATCTACGCTCCTAAAGATCCGCCCCCACCCGCGGATAAACGTTGTACAGCCCGGCCGTCAAATTGAGCGGGCCTCTTCGGGAGTGTCGTGCAATGAATCTGAAAACCGCTTTGGCGAGTGTGCTTGTTTTGCTTCCATTGGCAGTCTGTGCCGCGCCGCAATCGACTTCCGGCGAGATCCGTTTCACCGGGCAGATTGTCGACTCCGGTTGTGCGGTGGAGCGTGCCGGGGCGTTGGGCGCCGATGTTTCCCGGCAGGTTGAAATCAAACCGGGTCTGCAGGTCGATGTGGACACCTATCGCAATGCTTGCAGCCATCAGTCGCTGCCGTTTTCCATGACCTATCAAGCGCTGAAGACGTCGAGCGATAAAGGCATTGTCACCATCACTTACCTGTAAACCGTTCGGCGAGCGGTGCAAATCTTCAGGTGCCGAGTCTGGGCGCGCAGGTATACTGCGCGCCTTCGCGGCTCACTGTTCGGGCCCGACTTTTTGCTTTGCGGAGCTTTTATGACTTCCCCGACCCAACCGCCGGTTGACGACGCTGTGAGCGATGTCCCGGCTGAACTGGCTGACGCCAGCGAGAGCAAACCCGAGATTGCGGCTTTCAAGTTCCCGTTCAAACCGGGTGAACTGGCGGCGGCCAAGGGTTCGAATCAGCCGTGGTACAAGAACGGCGCCAAGAATGGCCACACCAAGACCCCGGGCATGGCGCCGCCGGGGACCCGTCGGTCGATGGGCAAGCGCTGAGTTTCATCCCGCCTTCAGCCATCGACTGCGATTTTCCGGCGCAGTGATGGCTAAGTGCTCAGATCCTGAGCCAGATCAATATTTGACCAATTGGTGCGCTTAGAGTCAGCAGCCCTGCCGACTCTTCCAATAAAACGAGCGCGCTATTCCATGAAGATCAATCTCCCGGTCACCGGCCGTAACGTCGATGTGGCGCACGATGCGAACATTCTTTCGACCACCGATCTGACCAGCGCGATCACCTACGCCAACGACGATTTCATCCGGATCAGCGGTTATAGCCGCGACGAATTGCTCGGCACGCCACACAACTTGTTGCGTCACCCGGACATGCCGGCGCAGGCGTTTGCCCATATGTGGCAGACGCTCAAGAGCGGGCGTTCGTGGATGGGTTTGGTGAAGAATCGTTGCAAGAATGGCGATCATTATTGGGTCAGCGCGTATGTCACGCCGGTTACGCAGAACGGTGTGGCGGTGGAGTATCAGTCGGTGCGCACCCGGCCTGATGCTCGGCTCGTAGCCGCGGCGGAGCGAGCATATGCGCAGTTGCGCGACGAGCGTCCGGTGCTTCGGCTGCCGCATCTCGGTCTGCGCGGCAGGATCACGGCGTTGGGCAGTACGTTGCTGGGTCTGGTGTTGGGGATCGAGGCCTGGTTGCGCCCGGAGTCGGCGTGGATCGATGGGGCGGCATTTGTCGTTGGCAGCGGTGTTTGTGCGTTGGGCGTGCGCTGGATCCTGCGGCCGCTGGAACGCCTGACCGAGCGGGCGCGGCAGGTTGCGGACAATCCGTTGAGCCAGAGCATTTACACCGGGCGCCGCGATGAAATCGGCCAGATCGAGTTCGCCCTGCAGATGCTCGAAGCGCAGGTCGGCGCGGTGGTCGGGCGCATGGGGGATGCGTCGCAGCAGTTGGCCGGGCATGCGGCCCAATTGGTTGATCATCTGCAAAGCAGCCACAGCAGTTCGCTGGCCCAGCAGGCCGAAACCGATCAGGTGGCGGCAGCGATTCATCAGATGGCCGCGAGTGTCGCGCAGGTTGCCAGCCATGCGCAGCAGGCCTCGGTGGCGGCGGACATGGCCGGCACGGAAACGCGCGAGGGGCATTGGCTGGTGGGCGAGAGTCGCAGCGCGGTGTTGCGTCTGGCCGAGGAATTACGGCGGGCGACCGAGGTGATTCATCAGCTCGAAGGCCACAGCAGCGAGATTTCCGGGGTGCTGGAGGTGATCCGCAGCATCGCCGAGCAGACCAATCTGCTGGCGCTCAATGCGGCGATCGAAGCGGCGCGCGCTGGCGATGCCGGGCGTGGTTTTGCCGTGGTGGCGGATGAGGTGCGCGGGCTGGCGCAACGTACGCAGCAGTCGACCAACGAGATTCAGCGGATGATCAGCACCCTGCAAAACGGCGCGCGCGATGCGGTGCGGGTGATGCAGCAGAGCAGCGAGCATGTGGATAACAGCGTCGAACAGGCACAGCGCGCGGCGCGGGCACTGGACGGGATCAGCGAGCGGGTCGAGCGGATCACCGAGATGAGCCTGCAGATTGCCGCGGCGGTGGAGCAGCAGAGTGCGGTGAGCGAAGACATCAACCGCAACATCGTCAGCATTCGCACGGCGTCGGAATTGACGGTGGATGAGGGGCGACAGAGTCAGCGCAATTCCGAGGATGTGGCGGGGTTGGCGGGGGATTTGCGGTTGCTGGCGCGGGAGTTTTGGGGGCGGCGGCAGGTTCGAGATTGATGCAGCCTGTCCCGGCCCCTTCGGGAGCAAGCCCCCTCCCACAGGTGTATGGGGTGATCATTTATTCTGTGTACAACTCAGATTCCTGTGGGAGGGGGCTTGCTCCCGAAAGCGCCACTTCAGGCAGTACGAGATTCGGATCAAGCCGCCCGCAGCGAAATAAACGCATATGTCTGCGCCGGCTCCGTCACCACCTGTGCCCCGGCTGCGAGCAACTGCCCGGCAACATCATCCCCGGACAAATGAAACAGCCATTCACTGGATTCTGTGTTCAGAGGCTGTGCTGAAACCTGATCGATCAAGGCCGCAAACGCGCCCATTTCCGGCAAATATGCGGTAAACCCATCGCCCTTGAGCGCTGTGGTGCGAATCCCCAGGGCGGCGCAGATCGCATCCTTGATCCGGATGTCATCGCGATCGGCCTGACGCGAACGCTGGATCAGCTCCAGCAGTTCCTGATCGACCAACTCCTCGCCGACAATCAGCAGCGGCCCCTGTTGCCACGACTCGGGCGGGCAATCCTTGGCCGCAGGATTGAGCGGGATGTGCGGATTGATTTCTGCCGGATAAATCCTGCACACCAACGGCCGGCGTTCGTAAATCCGGCACAGGTTGTCTTCGTCAAGATTCCGGCAGCGGCCGACGTTGTAGGCGGCGAAGGTGATTGCCACGTGGGCCTCGGTGGTACCGCTGCGCACTACCGCGGAACGCCGTTCGGCGTGTTCACGCTGCTGCGCCGGCAGGCCCAGGCCGTTGCCGAGAAAGGCCTCCACCAGCACGATCACCTGACCGCCATCCGCCGCCCACATGCGGGCTTCGGCGAGGGTCAGAGGCACATGGTGGTCGGTGCAGCATTTGCCGCAACCGACGCAGGAAAACGTCGTATTCATTGCACGATCAATCTTCAATCAGAGTGTGAAACGGCGACGTAAAGTCGCCAGGCTGAGGCTGATCGAAGCAAGTTGTGCGCCAGCCCTCAAGGCTTCGCGGTCGGACGGACCGAGTCCCACTCGGTGACGAAGGCGGTTTTCGACGTTTTGCTGTACAGGCACAGCTCGGTGCCTTGCTGGCCTTTCATGTGTTTTTGCGGGTATTGGCCTTGCAGCAGCACGGCGGTATAGCCGACGCGGTCATCGAATTGCGCGGGGGTGCCGACCGGTTTGGCTTCTTTGAGGCCGCTGGCCTTGGTGCAACTGGCGAGTACGGTTTTGTCGTAGGCGGCCCAGGCGTCGGGACTGGAGGCGTGAGCCTGGGAGGCGAGGGCGGTGAGGCAGAGCAGGCTTAGGGTGAGGGCTTTCATGGTTGGGCATCCTTGGGTTTGGCCAAGGTTTGAGTGTGCCTGAGGGTGAGAAGTTGCCTGGGCCGGCCTCTTCGCGAGCAAGCCCGCTCCCACAAAAGAGGGAGGGTGAACCCA
>NZ_JANLOG010000077.1:0-81406 GCF_025466205.1 Pseudomonas sp. 13B_3.2_Bac1 | reverse complement strand
CCCGCTCCCACAGGGACATGCATTCCAACTGTGGGAGCGGGCTTGCTCGCGAAGGCGTCAGGGCAGGCAATATCAATCCACCTGAGTACTCAAAACGTCTGCCCCAGATTCAGATAAACCGCCTGCTCATTCGCATCATTCAAACCATACGTGAAGTTCAACGGCCCCAACGGCGTATCGAAGCCGATAAACACACTGGCGGCATTGATGTAGCCACTGTCGAATTCATTGTCGTTGTTCCACGCCCGGCCACGTTCCAGCGAAGCTCCGGCATACAGCGGGAAATCCAGTGGCAGGTAAGCGCGCGGCGTCAGTCGGCGGTAATACACCGCACGCATCAGGCTGACGTTTTGCCCGGAAATCGAATCCTCGCGAAAGCCCGACAACTGCCGCGCACCGCCGAGCAGGAAGCTCGAAGTCACCACGTTGGCGTCGTCCAGCGTTCGGCCATAGCGCCCGCCGAGAATCAGCGTATCCGGGCCATGGCTCATGGCTTTGTCCAGCTTGAACTCCCATTGCCGGTAGCGCGTGTCCGAGCCCAGACCCGGTTCGAATTGCATCAGGGTCAGGCTGACGTCCTTGCCCTCATGGGGGAAGTAGACGTTGTCCAGTGAGTCGAACGAGTACTTCAGCGAGTAGAAACCTTCGGTGAAGTTTTCGCTTGGCAGGTCCTGATCGCCGATTCGCACGTCGGCCTTGCCCCAGGCCTCGCCGACGCCGAAACGGATTTCGCCGTTGTTGCCGATCTGCCGGCCGAAGTTGAGGCCGAAACCATAGCGCTCCACGCGGTATTGGGCGATCGGATCGTTGTCGAGTACCGAGTCGACGTTTTGTGCTTCGAACGCAGCATACGGTGCGACGAAGTAGCGCGAGCCGACATCCAGCGGCTGGTAGAACTCGGTATACAGTTCCTGTTTGTCGCCGATCTGCGCCCGGGTCAGCCATTCCGCGCCGAGGCGATTGATGCCGTTGATGCGGTAACTGGCGCCGAGGTTGAAGGCGCTGTCGCCGCGCATGTCGTCCGACAGATTCAGGCCGACTCGCAGGTAGTCGGTGCCGCTGCGTTTGCCCCGGGCGCTGATCACCAGGGTGTGATCCTGGCCCTTGTGCACCACGCGGTACTGCACCTGTTCGAAGTAATCGAGGCCGTACAGCGTGCCCATGTCCGAGTGCAGTCGGCCCAGATCCAGTGGCTCGCCGATCGGCTGGCGGATGTAATAGCGGATCACCTCGTCGCCGACTTTCGAATCGTTCTCGACCCTGATCGCGGTGATGATGGGCGTGCGCTGCCCTGGGGCGCGGGCGGCATTCAGTTCGGCGTCCTGGGATTCGTGAGGTTTGAGCTGAGCGAGGCGGGCGTCGAGAATCCGCGTGGCGCGGTAACCGGCGTCGATCATTTCTTGGGCCTTGCCGAAGTCGGTCACGCCGAATGCCGCCAGGGCCGGCTGGATCAGCACGTCGGTGGGCTTGAGGGCGGCCAGTTGCTCTTCGGAGTTGCGCCGGGTCATCAGGGTGATCGACTGGTTCAGCACGTCGACCACAGTGGTCAGTTGTTTGCGGTTGCGCAGCGGGGTGCCGATGTCGACCACGATCGCCACGTCGACGCCCATCTGCCGCGCCACGTCGAGCGGGATGTTGTCGGTCATGCCGCCGTCCACCAGCAGCCGCCCGTCCAGTTCCACCGGGGCGAACACTGCCGGAATCGACATGCTGGCGCGGATCACCTGCGGCAAATGACCTTTGCGGAACACCACTTTTTCGCCACTGGCGATGTCGGTGGCCACGGCGCGGAACGGGATCGGCAGCTTGTCGAAATCGCGGGTGTCACTGGTATGCGCCAACAGGCTTTCCAGCAGCAGCGCCAGGTTCTGGCCCTGAATCACCCCCAACGGCAGGCCGAGGCTGCCGTCATCGCGAAAGCTCAGTTTCTGCTTCACCAGAAAATCACGGTCATCCTGCTTGCGGCGAAACGGTACGTCTTCCCGTGGCGGGGCGTCGGACAGTGCCTGCTGCCAGTCGATGTTCAGCGCGAGTTTTTCCAGCTCATCGATCTTGTAGCCCGAGGCATACAGGCCACCGACCACGGCACCCATGCTGGTGCCGGCGATCGCGTCGATCTTGATGCCTTGTTCCTCAAGGGCCTTGAGCACGCCGATGTGCGCCAGGCCACGGGCGGCGCCACCGGACAGCACCAGGCCGACTTTGGGGCGGGGCGCTTCGGTGGCATTTACAAACAAGGGCAGAAAGCCAAGCAAGAGGCAGAACAGCAAACGGCGCATGGTGAGTCTCGGGGCAAGCGATAAAGCCGGCTATTATAGCGGCGCCCTCTGTATCAGGAGTTTCAGCGAACATGCGCGTCGCCAAAGCGGAAATCGTCATCACATATTGCACCCAATGCCAGTGGCTGCTGCGCGCCGCGTGGCTGGCGCAGGAGTTGCTCAGCACCTTCGGCGACGACCTCGGCAAGGTCTCGCTGGTGCCGGGCACCGGCGGGGTATTTCACATCAGTTGCGACGACGTGCAGATCTGGGAGCGCAAGGCCGACGGCGGTTTTCCCGAGGCCAAGGTGCTCAAGCAGCGAGTCCGCGATCAGATCGATCCTGACCGCGACCTCGGTCACAACGACCGCACTCAGTGAGACGCGGCTTCGGCAGCGACGGTTTTCTTGTCGGCGCTGCCTGACATCCGCGCCGAAACCACAATGGCGACGATGATCAGCGCGCCGCCGATCAGCATGCGCACGGTCGGGTTTTCATCGAACAGCAACCAGGCGATGGTGATGCCGTAAACCGGCTCCATGGCGAATACCACCGCGGCGGTGCGCGCCTTGATCACCGCGAGGCTGGCGACGAACAGGCTGTGGGCGACGCCGGTGCAGAACACCCCGAGCAGACCGATCCACAGCCAGTCCAGAGCACGCACTTCGCTTAGCTGCGGGGCGGCGACCGGCAGCAGACACAGCGCGACCACCACGTTCTGGCACAGCGCGGCCTGCACCGCCGGGATGCGTCCGGAGCTGGCGCGGTTGGTCAGCGAGAGCAGGGCGAACAGCAGACCCGACAGCACCGCCCAGAGCAGCCCGGTGGTGGCGCCGCTGGCAAGGTCGAACGCCGGGGTCACCAGCACCAGACCGACGCTGACCAGCACCACCAGCACGATTTCATTGGCGCGGATGCGTTCGCGGAAAATCAGCCCTTCGAGAATCACCGTGAACGCCGGGAAACTGGCAAAGCCCAGCGTCGCAATCGCCACGCCGGCGACCTTCACCGCGATGAAAAAACTCACCCAGTGCCCGGCCAGCAACACGCCGCTGAGCACCAGGCGCCGCCAGTCGACCGCCTGCAGTTTCTGCCAGCCGTTCTGGCTGGCGAAACGGGCGAAAAAGGCCAGGGCGAGCACGGCAAATGCAGCACGCCCGAAGACGATCACCGCCGGCGAGGCAGCCGCGAGTTTGCCGAACACGCCGGTCAGGCCGAACATCAGAGCGCCAATATGCAGGGCGCCGAGGGCGGTACGCGGAGTCATTGCAATCCTTCTTGAGTCTGTCGATACAACGCGATCACTGTAGGAGCTGCCGAAGGCTGCGATCTTTTGATCTTAATCCTTCAAAGCAAGATCAAAAGATCGCAGCCTGCGGCAGCTCCTACAGGTGAATGCACATTGAAACGTGTTGTGACGCAGAAGTCTGTCGGCGAACTAGCGTTTTTTGTCGCAGGAGTCGCGGCGCAACTGCCCCGGTGAAGCGCCAAACTCGCGCAGCACCGCCGCCGCGAAGGCGCTCTGCGAACTGTAGCCGACCCGACTGGCGATCTCGCCGATGGGCAGCGTCGTCTCGCGCAGCAGGCAGACAGCCTTGTGCAACCGCCGGCTGCGAATGTAGTCCATCGGCGTCTGCCCGCATTCGGCCATGAACCGCGCGTGCAACCGGGCGCTGGACAACCCGGCGATCTGCGCCAGATCGGCCACTTGCAGCGGGTAGGCAGCGTATTGCTCGATGTGCGCATCCAGCGCCGCGTAGGGCAGGCGCCGCGCCGAGAGTTCGGCGGGTCTGGCGTGATTCAGGCTGGCGAGCAGCAATACCGCGCCTTGCTGGGCGATCAGCGGATCAGTGACCGGGCTGTGCGCCAGCCAGTTGACCAATTGGCTTTGCCCCGCATCCAGTGACAACCGCGCAGGCTGGTCGAGCAAGCGCTGACTGGCGTCGGCATGCTCGCCCAGCGAATCGTTCAGCCATTGCCCGTCGGGCACGTCCAGCACCAGACAACGACTGCCATCGGGGCTGCCGCAAGCATGATGCGCGCCGCCGGGGATGACCACGAAACTCTGTTGGCGCACCTGGCTGCCCTGACCCTCAACTTCGAAATCCAGCGCGCCGGACAAACCGAACACCAGTTGGGCGTGTTCGTGGCTGTGGACGATCAGGTCGCGGGTGTACTGGCGCAGGGTGAGGATCGGGCGCATGGCAGAGGTCTCCGAAGTGAGCGCCAGTCTACACCGGGGCAAGGGGCTTGCGCGCTGTCACACGACTGACGCCTGCCTGTCATGGTCGATTCACCCGGCGGGCGCAAGCTGGCGAAAATATCGCAGAGGGTTGCCCATGACCAGCGCCGAGCTCGCCAAACCCAGCCGCAAACAACGGGTGCGTACCTTGTGGATTTCCGACGTGCACCTGGGCACGCGGGATTGCCAGGCCGAGCACTTGTCGCAATTTCTCAAGGGCTACCACGCCGACAAGATCTACCTGGTCGGTGACATCATCGACGGCTGGAAACTGCGTGGCGGCATGTACTGGCCGCAGGCGCACACCAACGTGATCCGCCGTTTGCTGACCATGAGCAAGCGCGGCACCGAGGTGATCTACGTCACCGGCAACCACGACGAATTCCTGCGCCGTTATTCGAAGCTGATCCTTGGCAACATCCAGTTGGTCGACGAAGCGGTGCATGTCACGGCGGATGGCCGGCATCTGCTGGTGATCCATGGCGATCAGTTCGACGTGATCACCCGTTATCACCGCTGGCTGGCCTTTCTCGGCGACTCGGCCTACGAATTCACCCTGACCCTCAATCGCTGGCTCAACCACTGGCGTGCCCGTTATGGCTACGGCTACTGGTCGTTGTCGGCGTACCTCAAGCACAAGGTGAAGACCGCGGTGAGTTTCATCAGCGACTTCGAAGAAGCCATCGCCCACGAATGCGTGAAACGGGAATTGCACGGCGTAGTGTGCGGGCACATTCACCATGCCGAGATCCGCAAGGTGGGGGAGGTGGATTACCTCAATTGCGGCGATTGGGTGGAATCGTGCACGGCGTTGATCGAGCACTGGGACGGCTCGATCGAGCTGTATCGACTGGCGGATGCGCAAGCGCGGGAGGCGCAGCTCAAGGCGGCCAAGGTTGCCGAGATCGCCTAGACCCCAGATATCTCCTGTGGGAGGGGGCTTGCTCCCGAATGCGGTATATCAGTAAGTACATGTTTATCTGGCACACCGCTTTCGGGAGCAAGCCCCCTCCCACATTTTGATCTTAGGCCGGGGAGTGTTCTTCCATCGCCGCCTTGTAGATCGAGTGCTTCGGCTGCGCAAACAGCCGTTCCATCATCGGCTCGAAGAAGCTCAGCGGCAGGGTTTCATACGCCGGATCGAACGCCGCCGCATCGTACCTGGCGCAGAATTCCGCCGTCGCCTGATACTGCGGATGCGCGGCGAACTGCTCGCGCAAATGCCGATCCATGCCCAGGTGATGGAAGAAGTAATAACCCTGAAAGATGCCGTGCTTCTCCACCATCCACAGATTCTCGGCACTGACGAACGGTTTGAGAATCGCCGCGGCGATGTCCGGGTGGTTGTAGGAACCGAGGGTGTCACCAATGTCATGCAGCAGCGCACAGACCACGTATTCCTCGTCGCGGCCATCGCGATAGGCGCGGGTCGCGGTTTGCAGCGAATGGGTCAGGCGATCCACCGGGAAGCCACCGAAGTCACCTTCCAGCAACTTCAGGTGTGCGACGATCCGCGACGGCAATTGCCGGGCGTAGGCACTGAAATCGGCGGCGATGATCGCCCAGTCTTCCTGGGTGCCGTCCTGCATGTGGGTGAAGCGGGCATTGGCGTTCATCGGCAAGCCTCCGGGTGTGTCGGGATTCAGAACGCCACGCGACCAAGGATCATGTCGCGGTACATGACGAAGTCGCCCAGCAGGCTGTACAACGGATGCTGGAAAGTCGCCGGGCGGTTTTTTTCAAAGAAGAAGTGGCCGACCCAGGCAAAGCTGTAACCGGCCAGCGGCAGGGCCAGCAACAGCAACCAGGCACCTTTGGCGATGGTCATGGCCAGGATGAAAATCACCAGCGTGGTGCCGATGAAATGCAATCGGCGGCAGGTGCTGTTGGCGTGTTCGCTGAGGTAATACGGATAGAACTCGGCGAAAGTGTTGAATTGCTTGATGTTTTCCACGACTGCGATCTCTGTGGTTATTGTTCTGATGGCAACTTGTTCGGCGGGTAGCTTATTTGAGTCTAGAGTGAACAGTGGCATCAGCCAGTGACAATGGGCGCCACTTTAGTATCCTTCGCAAATCGGGTCGTACATGCGATCCATCATGTAAAAGAATAACGCCATGAGCGAACGAACGACTTCTGCAAGCTGGGCGATGGGGATTGTCAAAGCGTTGGAGATGGACGGCCTGGATTGCCGGGTTCTGTTCAAGCAACTGGGGCTCGATTACGCCGCCCTGGACGATCCTGATGCGCGCTTCCCGCAAGATTCCATGACCCGACTCTGGCAACGGGCGGTCGAGCTGTCGGGCAATCCGGCGATCGGCCTGAACATGGGCAAGGTGGTGCGGCCGGCGTCGTTCCATGTCGCCGGTTATGCGCTGATGTCGAGCAACACCCTGGCCGAAGGCTTTCAGCGTCTGGTGCGTTATCAGCGGATCATCGCCGAAAGCGCCGACCTGAGTTTTCGCCTGCTCGAAGAAGGCTATGCGCTGATTCTCACGGTACATGGCGATCACCTGCCGCCGACCCGGCAGAGCGCCGAAGCCTCGCTGGCCTGTGCGCTGGGCCTGTGCGGCTGGTTGACCGGGCGCACCCTGCACCCGGTCAAAATGCTGTTCCAGGGCGACGAGCCCGCAGACCTGCAGCCCTACAAACAAGCCTTCCATGCGCCGCTGATGTTCAACGCGCCTTACGATGCGTTGATTTTCGAACGGGCCGACATGGAAGCGCCGCTGCCCACCGCCAATGAAGCCATGGCGCTGTTGCATGATCGGTTTGCCGGAGAATACCTGGCGCGATTCTCTGAAAGTCGCGTGACCCACAAGGCGCGACAAGTGTTGTGCCGCTTGTTGCCCCAGGGTGAACCCAAGCGCGATACCGTGGCGCAGATCCTGCATCTGTCGCAGCGCACCTTGCAGCGGCGCTTGCAGGAGGAGGGCACGAGTTTTCAGCAATTGCTCGATGACACCCGTCGCGAACTGGCCGAACAATATTTGGCACAGCCAGGCATGACCCTGCTGGAGATTGCTTATCTGCTGGGGTTTGCCGACCCGAGCAACTTCTTCCGCGCGTTCCGCCGCTGGTTCGATACCACGCCCGGCGATTACCGGGCGCGGCTGTTGCAGGCGCCGATCAGTGACGCCAAAAGGCCGGAATACACAGCACAAACACCGTAATGATCTCCAGTCGGCCGAGCAGCATGCCGAACGACAGGATCCACTTGGCCGCATCCGGCAGCGTCGAGAAGTTGCCCGCCGGGCCAATGGTCTCGCCCAGCCCCGGGCCGACGCCGGACACGGTGCTGGCAGCGCCGGTCAGTGCGGTCATCCAGTCGACGCCGATCAATGACAGCAGCAGGGCGATCACGCAGATGGTGATGGCGAAGAAGAACGAGAAGGTCAGGATCGAGCGCACGATCTCTTCATCGAGTCGGTGACCGTTGTACTTCTGCTTGATTACCGCGCGCGGGTGGATCAACTGGTTAAGGTTGGCCTTGAGCAGGATGTAGGCGACCTGGAAGCGAAAGATCTTGATCCCGCCGGCCGTCGAGCCGGAGCAGCCGCCGACGAAACCCAGGTAGAAGAACAGCATCAGCGAGAAGTTGCCCCACAGGCTGTAGTCGCCGAGGGCGAAGCCGGTGGTGGTGACGACCGAGGTCACGTTCAGTGCCACATGCCGCAGCGCGTCCAGCCAATGCAGGTCGGTGGTCCACCAGTACCAGGTGCCGAGTACCAGCCAGGTCACCAGCAACATACCGAGCAGCCCCTGTACCTGCTGATCCTTGATCAGTGCCCGACGGTTGCCGCGCATGGTCGCCACGTACAGCGTGAACGGCAGGCTGCCGAGAATCATCACCACCACCGCGACCCAGTGCACCGCCGGTTGCGTCCACTTCGCCAGGGACTGGTCGGAGGTCGAGAAACCGCCGGTGGAAATCGCCGACATCGCATGATTGATCGCATCGAACGGGCTCATCCCGGCCCACCAGAACGCCAGGCTGCCGAGGATGGTGATGCCGACGTACGCCGCCACGATCAGGCGCGCCACCATGTGCGAACGCGGCATGACCTTTTCCGAACGGTCGGACGATTCGGTCTGGAACAGGCGCATGCCACCGATACGCAGCAACGGCAGAATCGCCACCGCCATGCCGATGAAGCCGATGCCGCCGAGCCAGTGCAGCAGCGAGCGCCACATCAGAATTCCCGGAGACATGGTGTCCAGACCGCTGAGCACGGTCGAGCCGGTGGCGGTGATGCCGGACATGCTTTCAAAGAATGAGTCGGTGTAGCTGATGTGCTGGGTCAGCAAAAACGGCAGCGCGGCGAAAATGCACACCACCAGCCAGCTGCTGACGGTCAGCAGGTACATGTCGCGCGGGCGCAGATGAATGTGTTCGGGGCGACCGGGGATCACCAGCGCAAGGCCGGCGACGAAGGTGATCATGCTCGCCCAGAGGAACGACGGCAGATCGCCGGTGCGTTCGAAAATCACCAGGGTGGCCATGGGCACGACCATGGCGATGGCCAGGGTGATCAGGAAGATGCCGATGATGAAACCAATGATCCGTAAGGTCGGCAACGCCATGAAGTCCGCTCGGGCTGATGTAGGAAGGGCGCCATTCTACCCGTGGGGCAGGGCATGTAAACCGGCACCCTGTTGCCGGATACCGCTAGAATAGCCGCACATTTTTCTCAGGAGGTGGCCGATGCAGGCTCTCGACGCTTTGCTCAACCGTGTTTCCGTTCCACGCCTGGTCGAACCGGCCCCTACCGCCGAGCAGCGCGAAGCCCTGTTTGGCGCAGCCCTGCGCGCGCCGGATCACGGCCACTTGCAGCCGTATCGTTTCCTCACCGTCGAAGGTGCGGCGCGCGAGCAGATGGGCGCGTTGCTGGCTGAAGCGGCGCAGATGCAGGAAGGCGAAGTCACTGAAGCGATGATCGACAAGGCGCGCAACGGCCCGCTGCGTGCGCCGCTGGTGGTCGTGGTCATCGCGAAACTGCAGGAACACGTCAAGTATCCGAAGTCCGAGCAGTTGCTGGCGGCGGGTTGTGCGGCGCACGGGATTTTGCTGGCGGCGTATGCGCAGGGAATTGGTGCGGTGTGGCGTACCGGTGATCTGGCCTATTCGGCGCACGTGGCCAAAGGCTTGGGCCTGGCTGAAGGCGAGCAGGTGATTGCCTTTCTGTACCTCGGCACGCCGCAGAAAGAACCGCGTGTGGCGGAGAAGGTTGATCTGGCTGAGTTTGTCAGCGCCTGGCCCGCCAAGGCCTGAGCCTTTGATGTCCATGTGGGAGGGGGCTTGCTCCCGAAAGCGGCGTATCAGACAAAACTATGTTGCCTGACACACTGCCTTCGGGAGCAAGCCCCCTCCCACATTTGTTTTTACGGCTGCACGACGGCGCCCGGCACCAACGGCAATTCCAGACTGGCGACAAACCCGCCGTCTGGATGATTGGCCAGCGTCAGGCTCCCGCCATGCCGCTCCGCCGCGCGCTTGGCAATCGCCAGGCCCAGGCCATGCCCGGCCGCGGTCTGCCCCGGCGCCCGGTAAAAGGGTTCACCCAACTGGCTCAGATGCTCGGCCTGCACACCCGGCCCGTGGTCGCGCACACTCACCACAATTCGTTCGCCCTGACGCGTGGCTTGCATTTGGATTGCCTGACCCACCGGGTTGAAACGTTGGGCGTTGCGCAGCAAGTTGTCGACGGCGCGCTCGATCATGGTCGGCCAGCCTTTGAGGTTAAGCTGCGGCTCGGCCTCCAGGCGCACCGTCTGCTCTGGCGAGCCAAGCTGCGCATCCTTTTGCAGAGTGCCCAGCAGTGCATTCAGATCCACTTCTTCAGCACTGGCATTGTCGGCATCGACCCGTGCCAGCACCAGAATTTCACTGATCAGCGCTTCCAGGCGATCACATTCGCGGGTCAGGCGTGGCCAGAGCTTTTCCCGTTCTTCCGGGTTGGCCCGCTCTGCCAGAGCCAGCGCAATGCGCAGCCGCGCTAAAGGTGAGCGCAATTCGTGGGATACGTCGCGCAGCAACTGGCGCTGACTGCTGATCAGGCTTTGCAAGCGCGCGCCCATGCGGTTGAAGTCGGTGGCCAGTACGCCAAATTCATCGCGACGATTGGCCAGTTTCGCCAGACTGTTCTGCTGATAGGTGGTCTGCCCCAGATCATGCACCGCGCCGCGCAAACGGCTGAGCGGGCGGGTGATAGAGAAGGTCACCAGCAGGCTGAACAGGGTCAGCACCACCAGCGCGATGCCCAGTGCACTCAGCGGCCAGAGCAGGCTTTCGCGGTGCCAGGCGTCGAGTTCCGGGTGCGGGATGCGGAAGATGAACAGGTAGGTGTCGCCGGTTTTTTCGCTGGTGAACTCGTCGGTGAGACGACGCCATGGCAGGCGTCGGTCGTCGTTGTTCTGCCGGGCTTCAAATGCCGCGGCGCGACGCGGGAAGGTGCCGCGTACCACCGGGTCGCCGCTTTCGTTGAGTACCTGAACGTCGATGTGATATTGGCGTTTGCGCTGTTCGAGGATGTCCTGCGCGGCGTCTTCGCCCTGTGCTTCGTAGGTTTGCGTCCATTCGGCGGCCAAGGTGTTGAGACCCGGATGGCGGCTGAGGATCCACGCGTCCTGATTGAGCATGTGCCCGAGCAGAATCGAAAGCCCCGCCACCAGAGCGATGGCCAGCCAGAAACTCGCGAGAATACGCCAGAACAATGAACGCACAGAAAATCCTCAATCAAACAAAAAACTCAACAATGTGGGAGCGGGCTTGCTCGCGAATGCGGTGTGTCAGTCAACATTGCCTTGTCTGATACACCGCATTCGCGAGCAAGCCCGCTCCCACATTTGGATTGAGTGGCAACAGACCCGACGGCGGTTAGCCGTCGGGTCCGGGTTATCGCATTATTGCGCCTTTTGCGGCTGTTGCGCTTTCCACGCTTTGAACTCGGCCCATTCGGCGCGGCGCTCAGCCTGTTTCTTCTGGATCTCGTCGAATTTCTTCTGTTGATCCGGTTTCAGCAGGTTGCGTACGTCAGCTTCGGCTTTCTTGTGGTTGGCCGCCATCTCGTCCTTCATGGCTTTCTGATCGGCCGGGGAGAGTTTTTCCAGGTACTTCTCGACGACCTGGCGACGCTCGTGCATCTGCTCGCCCATGATCTTGCGGATCTGTTCGCGCTGTTCGCGGGACAGGTCGAGTTGGCTGTACGGGCCTTTGCCGTGCATGCCGTGCATCTGACCGCCGTGGCGTCCGTCCATCGGGCCACCCATCGGGCCGCCATCCTGTGGCACAGCCATGGCGACGGTTGGCAGAGCGGCAGCGAACATCAGAGCGATAAGAGTCTTGCGCATGGTGTATCTCCTTGTCTCGTTCCCGGTACGTTCCGGATGAGTACAGATTACGGAGATCAAGGTCAGCGGCGGTCAGCGCTGGGTAAAGCTTGGGTAAAGACGCTTCGGTCCTGACCTGACAAATATCACTGGCAATCCGCCTGTGGCGAGGGAGCTTGCTCCCGCTGGGCAGCGAAGCGGCCCTCGCTTTTCAACTCAAAAGCAAGGGACTGCTGCGCAGTCCAGCGGGAGCAAGCTCCCTCGCCACAGAGCAGCAAACGGTTTAAAGGCTGTAGTAGTAGCCGCGGCTGCGCAGGGCGACGATGCGTGGGCGGCCGTCGGGGTGCGGGCCGATCTTCTTGCGCAGGTTGCTGACGTGCATGTCGAGGCTACGGTCGTACAGGGTCAGCTTGCGGCCCAAGGCCAGTTGCGCCAGTTCCTGCTTGTCCAGTGGCTCGCCGGGCTGCTTGAGCAGGGCTTCGAGCAAGCGGCTTTCGGAAACGGTGAGGGTCAGTTCTTTCTCGTCGATGCTGACCACGCCGCGCACCGGGCTGAAGCTCAGGTCGCCAAGCTCGAGTTGGGTCGACACGGCGGCCGGGTGACTGCGGCGTAGCACGGCGCGCAGGCGCGCGGTGAGCTCGCGCGGATCGCAGGGTTTGGCCAGATAATCATCGGCGCCCAACTCCAGACCGAGAATGCGATCCAGCGGTTCGCCCCGGGCCGAAAGCATCAGCACCGGCAGATCGGCGTGTTCGCTGCGCAGTTGCTTGAGCAACTCCAGGCCGCTGCCGTCGGGCAGCATCACGTCCAGTACCACGGCTGCGGGCGCCATCTCGGCCAGCGCCTTGCGCGCACTCTGGCCGTCGTGGCAGGCACGCACCTGGAAGCCTTCCTGGCTCAGCCAGCTACTCAGGAGTTCGCACAACTCCTGGTCATCATCAATCAGTAACAGCTCGCTCATGACTCACTCAATTTAGCCATTGCCGACGTTTTCGGCTTGCTCCACTGGCAAAGATACCGCACAGCAGCGCCAATAGCGCTACCCCGGCGCCTGTGACGAACCATTGCTGCTGTTCGGTCAACAGACGCGGCAACGGACTGGCCTGGGCTTCCTTGAGTTGCAGCTTCAGGCGCTGATTCTCCTGGCGCAACCGGGCAAGCTGAGCGCTTTCGCGTGCGTTGTCGGCATTTTGCAGTTGTTTGTTCAGTTCTTCTCGCTGCTGCTCACTGGCCTTGAGGCGCTGCTGCAACTCGGTGATCTGGCTGCCGGCACTCAATGACAGCGGCGTGGAATTGCCGCTTTCAGTGGTTTCCTCACCATGGGCGGGCGCCATGATCGACAACGTGACCCACATCAGACACAACGGACCCTTGCGCATCGCGATTCCTGCTTGCAAATGGATATTGGGCAGGTTGTCGGCAGGCAAACGAGAATAATGAGCGATTGAGAGCGGGGAGAACCGAGAAGGTTCAGTGCCAGAGGCAATGTCGATGGTGAAGGGGGCATATTGGCCCTGTGGCGAGGGAGCTTGCTCCCGCTGGACTGCGTAGCAGTCCCATGCTTTTGAGCTAAAGAGCGGGGCCGCTTCGCACCCCAGCGGGAGCAAGCTCCCTCGCCACAGGGTTGCCTCTTTTTACGGGAGGACTTGCTTGAACGGTTTGACGATCACATTGGCGTACACACCGGCGGCGATGTACGGGTCGGCGTCGGCCCAGGCTTGAGCGGCGCTCAGGGAGTCGAACTCGGCGACGATCAGGCTGCCGGTGAAACCCGCAGCGCCCGGATCATTGCTGTCGACTGCCGGGTGCGGGCCGGCCAGCAGGATGCGGCCTTCGCCCTTGAGCACTTGCAGGCGTTCGAGGTGGGCCGGGCGTGCGGCGAGGCGCGCTTCGAGCGAGT
The DNA here is from genome assembly GCF_025466205.1 of Pseudomonas sp. 13B_3.2_Bac1. NCBI lineage: Bacteria > Pseudomonadati > Pseudomonadota > Gammaproteobacteria > Pseudomonadales > Pseudomonadaceae > Pseudomonas > Pseudomonas sp. 13B_3.2_Bac1. Next base: position 67,677 of record NZ_JANLOG010000077.1, on the reverse strand, counting down.
TGGCGACGTCGGTGGCAATGATTGCGTAGAGCATGTCAGTCCTCGGTTTTTGGCGTTGTGGTATCGGCGTCGTGCAGGTGGCGGGACAGGTAGATGCCCTGACCGACCAGGAATAGCAAGGTCATGCCCAGGCTGCCGAACACCTTGAAGTCGACCCAGATGCTCTGGAAGGTGAATGCCACGAACAGGTTGGCAGCCCCGCAGAACAGGAAGAAAGCGATCCAGGCGATGTTCAGACGGGTCCAGACCGGATCCGGCAGGGTCAGCGCGTGGCCCATGATGCGTTTGATCAGCAGGCGGTCACCGATGAAGTGGCTGCCGATGAAGGCCAGGGCGAACAGCCAGTTGACCACCGGAGCCTTCCATTTGAGGAAGGTCTCGCTGTGGAAGGCCAGAGTCAGACTGCCGAAAACCAGACAGGCGATCAGGGTCAGCCACTGGCTCTTTTCCAGCTTGCGCTGTTTGATGAAAAGCGCGCCGTAGACCACCAGGGAGCTGATGATCAGCATCGCGGTGGCGCTGTAAATACCGCCTACAGTCACTTCATGGCCGGCAACGTCGACGATCCGCGGATCAAGTTTGTAAACGATGAAAAACAGCAGAAGCGGGATGAAATCGATGAATTGTTTCACAGTGAGAGCCAGAAGCTGGATGTGGCGGCATAATAACAAACATATGGGCGCGCGATAGCGCCAGCTGATTTGAGGTTACAACTCCCCGTGAATGTTGATTTGCACTGCCACAGCACGGCCTCCGATGGCGCCCTGGCGCCTGCGGTTCTGGTTGCGCGTGCGTTCGAAAACGGCGTGCGAGTCCTGGCGTTGACCGATCACGACACCCTCGAAGGCCTCGCCGAAGCGCGCAGCGCCGCCGAAGAACTGGGCATGCAACTGGTCAATGGCGTCGAACTGTCCTGTACGTGGGGCGGCGCGACCATCCATGTGCTGGGCTACGGTTTCGACGTCAACGCCGCGCCACTGGTCGAGGCCATCGCCCGATTGCACGATGGCCGCTGGCTGCGGTCGGAAGAGATAAGCCGCAAGCTTGGCCTCAAAGGTATGCCCGGTGCCCTCGAAGGCGCCCGGCAGATTCAGCAGGAACTGGGCGACAGCGGCAATGCGCCAGCCCGCCCGCATTTCGCTGACTGGATGGTGCGTGAAGGTTTTGTAAAGGATCGTGCCGAAGCATTCCGCAAATGGCTCGGCGCCGGCAAGCTGGGTGACGTCAAACAACACTGGCCGACCTTGGAAGACACCGTCGGCACCCTGCGCGCCGCCGGAGCGTGGGTCAGTCTGGCGCATCCGTGGCACTACGATTTCACCCGCAGCAAGCGCCGAAAGCTGATTGCCGACTATATTCAAGCGGGCGGGCATGCAATCGAAGTGGTCAATGGCCATCAGCCCGCGGAACAGGTCGGCAGCCTGGCAATCCTTGCCCGCGAGTTCGGTCTGCTGGTCAGCGCCGGCAGTGATTTCCATGGCCCTGGAGGCTGGTCCGAGATTGGCCAGTACCGGCCGGTTCCCGAGGACCTTCCACCCCTGTGGTGTCGGTTCAAACATGACACAGATATTGCCGCCGTCTGAACAGGTAGAGAATGTGAGTCAATTTTTCCAGATCCATCCGGAAAACCCGCAAGCGCGCCTGATCAAACAGGCGGTCGAGATCATCCGCAAGGGCGGGGTGGTGATTTATCCCACGGACTCTTCCTACGCCATCGGTTGCCAGATCGGCGACAAGACGGCCATCGAGCGTGTGCGACGTCTGCGTCAGCTCGACGAGAAGCACAACTTCGCGCTGATCTGTAGCGACCTGTCGCAACTGGGTAACTACGCCAAGATCGACACCGGCACTTTCCGCATTCTCAAGGCGCATCTGCCGGGGCCTTACACCTTTATTCTCAACGCCACCCGCGAAGTGCCAAGGCTGCTGCTGCACCCGAAAAAACGCACCATCGGCCTGCGGGTGCCGAGCCATCCGATTGCCCTGGCGTTGCTGGCCGAACTCGGCGAGCCGCTGATGAGCGTGACCCTGATCATGCCCGGCGATGAAGACCCGCTGAGCGATCCGTACGAAATGCGCCAATTGCTTGAACATCAGGTCGACCTGATCATCGACGGCGGTTTCGGCGGGATCAAGGCGTCCACCGTGATTGACCTGACCGGCGACGACCCGGAAGTGATCCGCGTCGGTTGCGGCGACCCCGCGCCGTTCATGGTCGAGGCCTGAATGTCCGCAGTGGAAACCGTTATCGATCCCCAGGCCGGCGCCCAGCAGGAACTGCCGTTTGCCATGGTCTATGGCCAAGCGGTCATGGAAATGCCGCTGGACTTGTACATCCCGCCGGATGCGCTGGAAGTCTTTCTCGAAGCCTTCGAAGGCCCGCTCGACCTGCTGCTGTACCTGATCCGCAAACAGAACATCAACATCCTCGACATTCCGGTGGCGGAAATCACCCGCCAGTACATGGGTTATGTCGAGCTGATGCAGTCGGTGCGCCTGGAACTGGCCGCCGAATACCTGGTAATGGCCGCGATGCTGGCCGAGATCAAGTCGCGGATGCTCCTGCCGCGCGCCGAAACCGTCGAAGAAGAAGAGGACGACCCGCGCGCCGAGCTGATCCGGCGCTTGCAGGAATACGAGCGCTTCAAGGCTGCCGCCGAAGGTATCGACGGCCTGAGCCGGGTCGGTCGCGACGTGGTGGTGCCCAAGCTCGACGCCCCGGAAGCCCGGGCGCGCAAGCTGTTGCCGGATGTCGCGCTGCAAGAGATTTTGATGTCCATGGCCGAGGTGCTGCGCCGGGGCGACATGTTCGAGAGCCATCAGGTCAGCCGCGAGGCGCTGTCGACCCGCGAGCGCATGAGCGATGTGCTGGAACGGCTCAAGGGCGGTGGTTTTGTGCCGTTCGTCGAACTGTTCACTGCCGAGGAAGGTCGCCTCGGTGTGGTGGTGACCTTTATGGCGATCCTTGAACTGGTCAAGGAATCCTTGGTCGAGCTGGTGCAGAATGAGCCGTTCGCCGCGATCCACGTGCGAGCCCGAGCCGAATAACGAGTCGAAACATGAACCTGACTGAACCCCGCGAGCTGGCGCCCCTGCTTGAAGCCTTTCTGTTGGCCTCGGGAAAGCCGCAATCGCTTGAACGCCTTTTCGAACTGTTCGAAGAAGGCGAGCGCCCTGAACCGCCGGTCTTCAAGAAAGCCCTGAGCCTGCTGGCCAAGTCCTGCGAGGGCCGCGCGTTCGAGCTCAAGGAAGTCGCCTCCGGCTACCGCTTGCAGATCCGCGAGAAGTTTTCACCGTGGGTCGGCCGTCTGTGGGAAGAGCGCCCGCAGCGCTATTCCCGTGCGCTGCTGGAAACCATGGCGCTGATCGCCTATCGCCAGCCGATCACCCGGGGCGAGATCGAAGACGTGCGGGGCGTGGCGGTCAACAGCAACATCGTCAAGACGCTGATCGAGCGCGAGTGGATCCGCATCGTCGGGTACCGCGACGTGCCGGGCAAACCGGCGATGTTCGCCACCACCAAGGCGTTTCTCGATCACTTCAACCTGAAAAACCTCGAAGACCTGCCGCCGCTCGCCGAACTGCGCGAGATGGACACCGATCCGGTGCTCGAATTCGACGATGCACCAGTGCCGCAGAGCCTGCAGGAACTGGCCGATGCCAGCGCCGAGCCGGAAGAGCCGAAGGAAGAAACCAGTTTCCACTCGCTGTTGCTGGAACTGGACAGCATGGAGGAGGGAATCAAAACCGATTTCGACGATCTGTTGCGGGATGCCGCTGATGGCGAAGCGCAGCCGCCTGAGCCTGAAACCGAGACCGCCGAGCCGGCGATTGAAGTTGAACTTGAGACCGAGCCTGAAGCCGAACCGGAAGAGGACATTCTTGGCGTTGCCGAAGCCCGGGAAAAGCTCCTGGCCGCCGTCGCCGCCCTCGAACAACCGGCGCCAGAGCCTGAACTGAGCGAAGAAGAAGCCGAGGCCCGCGCGCTGGCGGAAGCCATCGAAGCCGAACGCCGCGAGTTCGAGGACTGACCCGGTTTTCAGGATCACTGGTCAACCCCTGTGGGAGCGGGCTTGCTCGCGAATGCGGTGTGTCAGACATTCATGTATTGCCTGACACACTGCATTCGCGAGCAAGCCCGCTCCCACAGGGTCAAGTGTCGTTCTGGAGTATTCGATGAGTTCGACAAAAGACCCCTGCATCAGCCTCTGCAAATTCACCGACGACATCTGCCTCGGCTGTGGCCGCAGCAAGCGCGAAATCCGTGCCTGGAAGAAACTCGACAAGGACGACAAACGCACGGTGCTGGCCGAAGCCGCGCTGCGCCTGATCAAACTCGGTGGCGCCGGTCGGCGGAAAAAGAAATAAGTAGCAAACCATCAGCTAGTCTCTGATGCGCGATGGCGCACATCCGCGTATGATTCGCGACCCTTCGGCGATCCCTTCGCCCGAAAACCAGATTTCAATGCTTCAGGCGCCGCCTGAACAGACCACACCGGGAGGTGCCCAGATGAGTGACATCAATCAGCAAGACGACCAGGAAATCGGCCCAGCAGGCGAAAAACTGCAGAAAGTCCTCGCCCGTATCGGCGTCGGCTCGCGCCGTGACGTCGAAGCCTGGATCAGCCAGGGCCGGATCAAGGTCAATGGCAAAGACGCCACCCTCGGCCTGCGCGTCGACATGCATGACGCCATCACCATCGATGGCAAGGTGATCAAGCGCGAAGAGGCTGCCGAGTCGGTCCGCCGCGTGATCATGTACAACAAGCCCGATGGCGAGATCTGCACCCGTGACGACCCGGAAGGCCGTCCGACCGTGTTCGACAAGCTGCCGCGTCCGAAAGAAGGCCGCTGGATCAACATCGGTCGTCTCGACATCAACACCACCGGTCTGCTGATGTTCACCACCGATGGTGAGCTGGCCAACCGTCTGATGCACCCGTCCTACGAGATGGACCGTGAATACGCCGTGCGCGTACGCGGTGAAGTCGACGACGAAATGATCGAGCGCCTGAAGGCGGGCGTGGTGCTGGAAGACGGTCCGGCGCGTTTCACCGATATTCAACAGGCACCGGGCGGCGAAGGCTTCAACCACTGGTATCACTGCGTGGTGATGGAAGGCCGTAACCGTGAGGTTCGTCGTCTGTGGGAATCCCAGGGCCTGGTGGTCAGCCGTCTGAAGCGCGTGCGTTTCGGTCCGGTGTTCCTCAACTCTGACCTGCCGATGGGCCGCTGGCGCGAAATGAGTCAGTACGAAGTCGACGTGCTCAGCGCTGAAGTCGGCCTGACACCGGTGGCGATGCCGCAACTCAACGCCAAGAGCAAGGACAAGCTGGAGCGGATGCAGCGTAAATCGTCGCGGCCGATGGCCAAGACCGAGCGCGTGCGTACCCTGCGTCCAGCCGCTGGCGCGCCGACCGGTCCGCGTCCGAGCCGTGAGCCGCAGATCGAAGGCGAGCGTCCGGGGCGCAAGCCAGTGGCCCGTGATGGCGAGCGCGCACCGCGTCCGGCTAACGGTCGGACCGAACGTGGCGAAGGTCGTGCGCCGGCCGGCCGTGGTACGCCAGTGGCGGATCGTCCTGCCGACACCACCAACAAGCGTCCGGCCAAGCCTGCGCCGAAGCGTCCGGGCATCAAGCTGGTCGACGGCGACAAGCCGTCGGGCAAGCGTCGCGGTGCTCCGGCCGGTTCCGGTCAGCGTCCGGGTTTCGGTCGCAAGAAGCCGGAGTGATCGGCTTTAGCGCCTGAATGAAAAACGCCAACCGCAGGGTTGGCGTTTTTTTTCGTCTGGCGGAAGTTATGTAGCGTCTGAGCGGGCCTCTTCGCGGGCAAGCCCGCTCCCACAGTGGATCTGCGTCGTACACAAATCCTATTGTGGGAGCGGGCTTGCTCGCGAAGAGGCCAGTGGCTCAATAGAGAAAAATCAGGCTAGAACACAAACCGTCCGTCAAACACCGGCTTGTCATCCAGCGCCAACACCCCGCCCGAGAAGATCAGGTCCAGGTGATGACTGCCCTTGGCCCCACCGCCGAGGCCCAGGTGCAGGCCGCAATGGCGTTCCTCGAAACCGGCATTGCGCGCATACAGGTCTTTCACCCCTTCGTTGGTACCGATGCCCAACTCCTCGATGCGCCGATTTGACGGATTGGCATCCAGGTACTTGTTGAAGTCGTGTTCCAACCCCGGCACATCGGTGGCGATGCGGCTGATGGTCGAGTTCTCGATCCACAGTTCCAGCGGCGACTCCAGCACGCCGTACTTGCGCGCAAACGGGATGGTGCTGAGGAACGTGCCCTTGAATTTCACATGACCATTGATGGCTTCGCTGTGGGTGGCGATTTCGCCGGGGGCCAGGTCGAAGTTGCCGACGCCGTTGATGTCGGTCCACTTCTTGATGCTGCTCAGCGGCGTTTCGAACCGCGAGCCATGCTCATCGGTGAAGCTCAGCGTGGTGGCCTGGGACATGCGCTGGATCAAGTGGCTGTTGAGCCCCGCGATGCGCTGCGGGGTGACGCTGAAGGTGTCGTAGAAATAGTCGCCGTAATCCTTGAACAGCAGCGACTTCTTCCAGTTTTCCGCCATCACGCCTTGCAGGGCGCGCACGAACTCCGGGCCGTCGGGGCGCGGGTTGGGCAGGGTGGAAGAGTCGTAGAAGAAAATGTACAGATCGCTGTCGGCGATAGCTGCAGTCAGCGTGGCGGTGGATTCCAGATCCAGGCGGCGCGCGCTGAAGTTGAATTTCGGGTGGTCGCCGGCCTGTTCGGCGATGGCGCCGGTCAGGGCTTCGTAATCGGCGGTGTGGCCGAGCAATACCTTCGCCGAGTCGAGACCGGCAAGGGCAGGGTGATGTTCGAGGTAGTAAAGGAAATGCGAGATCGCGCGGGGCTTATCCATGAGTCCTCCCTGACTGACCGTGAAAAAAGCGGCAGGCACGACCGGCCGGATCGTGCCTGCCCGGGATGTCTTACAGAGGCCACATCGCCGTGCCGAACGGAACCACCGCGTCGGCTTGCATCATTTCCACGGCCGCCTCATGGGTCGGTGCTTCAAACCATTCGTCCAGTTGCAGTTCGGTATCCAAGTCTTTTTCCAGTGCTTGCATGGTCGATCTCCTAGATGACTTTCACGGTTGTGACTGGCCGGTCGAGTTGGCCGGCAAGACGTGAAGAACCTAGTTCAGGGTGTTTTGTAATGCAAAAAATTATTTATTTAAAATTTAAATAAACTTTTTATTCTGTTTTTAAACGACGGTTTTCTTATTTGAAAACAAAAAACTAAGCGGCAACTTTCATTAGCAAGCTTGCTACCGTCAATTTGCAGACGTCCTACAGAATTTTCCGAAATGGAAAATCTGCGTTACGCATCGTAAAGAAAAGTTTACGAAAACTCCGGTAAAGCCCAGTGGATTTACCCCCTTGCCGACGCTGTAAGGAAAACCTGCCGAAGCCCGGCCACAAAGGCATCACGCAAGGCTCTGGCGCGCTTGTTTCAGCATCGTTTGCAGGGTGAGATGCGCCTCATGCCTGTCGTGCAGGTGCATAACAAGAAGGAGGCGCAATGAACGCCGTGATTGATCTTCACTTCTCTCCGTGGGGCGGTTTTTCGCTCGTCCCCGTCGATGGCCTGCAAAGGCCTGACTCAATTTTTGCAGCCGCCCGAGTGTCTCGAGGCGGACCCACGCAATCCCGGCAAGCGCCACGCTGATCCAGCGGGGTCTGGCAGCAGGGGGTTAGCGGTGTACAATGCGCCGCGTTTTAACTGTGACCCTCTGCGTAATCGCGCAAACCTCAAGGCCATCCGCCTTGTTCACTCCGCCGCGCCACAAGCGTGTCGGGTTCGATTTCGTCACAGATAAAAACAAACAGGTGACGCATGACCGTTGTAAATAAGCTGAACTCCTGGTGCCTGCGCTGGGGTTTGATCGGGGCTGCCTGAAATCGCAACCTTGCAGCAACGTCTACTGAACATCATCAAACCTTGCGTGAGACCTTTTTCATGAGTGGACAACCCTCGCAATCAGGCGAGCTGAAACGCGGCCTGAAAAATCGCCACATTCAACTGATCGCCCTCGGTGGCGCGATCGGTACCGGATTGTTCCTCGGCTCGGCCGGGGTCCTGAAATCCGCCGGCCCGTCGATGATCCTCGGCTACGCCATCTGCGGCTTCATCGCCTTCATGATCATGCGCCAGCTCGGCGAAATGATCGTCGAAGAGCCGGTGGCCGGTTCCTTCAGTCATTTTGCGCACAAGTACTGGGGCGGCTTCGCCGGTTTCCTGTCGGGCTGGAACTGCTGGATTCTGTACATTCTGGTGGGCATGTCGGAGCTGACGGCGGTCGGCAAGTACATCCACTACTGGGCGCCGGACATCCCGACCTGGGTCACCGCCGCTGCATTCTTCGTGCTGATCAATGCGATCAACCTGGCCAACGTCAAGGTCTTCGGTGAAGCCGAATTCTGGTTCGCGATCATCAAGGTCGTGGCGATCGTCGGCATGATCGCGCTGGGCAGCTACCTGCTGGTCAGTGGCCATGGCGGCCCGCAGGCCTCGGTCAGCAACCTGTGGTCGCACGGCGGGTTCTTCCCCAACGGCGTCAGCGGTCTGGTGATGGCGATGGCGATCATCATGTTCTCCTTCGGCGGTCTGGAAATGCTCGGTTTCACCGCCGCTGAAGCGGACAAGCCGAAAACCGTGATCCCGAAAGCGATCAATCAGGTGATCTACCGCATCCTGATTTTCTACATCGGTGCACTGGTGATCCTGCTGTCGCTGACTCCATGGGACAGCCTGCTGGCGACCCTCAATGCGTCTGGCGACTCCTACAGCGGCAGCCCGTTCGTGCAGGTGTTCTCGATGCTCGGCAGCAACACCGCCGCGCACATCCTCAACTTTGTGGTTTTGACCGCGGCACTGTCGGTGTACAACAGCGGCACCTACTGCAACAGCCGCATGCTGCTGGGCATGGCCGAGCAGGGCGATGCGCCGAAAGGTCTGGCGAAGATCGACAAGCGCGGCGTGCCGGTGCGTTCGATCCTGGCTTCGGCTGCGGTCACTCTGGTGGCGGTGCTGCTCAACTACCTGATCCCGCAACAGGCGCTGGAACTGCTGATGTCGCTGGTGGTGGCAACCCTGGTGATCAACTGGGCGATGATCAGTTTCTCGCACTTCAAGTTCCGCCAGCACATGAACAAGACGCAGCAGACGCCACTGTTCAAGGCGCTGTGGTACCCGTACGGCAACTACGTTTGCCTGGCGTTTGTGGTGTTTATCCTTGGCGTGATGCTGCTGATCCCGGGCATCCAGATCTCGGTGTACGCGATTCCGGTATGGGTCGTGTTCATGTGGGTCTGCTACGTGATCAAGAACAAGCGCGGTGCGCAGCAGGCGCTGCACGCGGCCAGCGCTTCGAAGTAAGCGCTGACGCAAAAACGACAAACCCGGCCTGTGTGCCGGGTTTGTCGTTTCTGCGGTTTACACAATCCCTTGTAGGAGTGAGCCTGCTCGCGATAGCGGTGTATCAGTCGACGAATATTTATCTGACTTACCGCTATCGCGAGCAGGCTCATTCCTACAGGGGGATCGGAGGTTCGGACAGTTTCGCGGTATCCTGCACCCTCTGATTACGGACGCTTTTCCATGCTGGTGATTTCCAACAACGTGCATCTGCCGGATGCCGAGATCGAACTGACGGCCATCCGCGCGCAAGGCGCCGGTGGGCAGAACGTCAACAAGGTCTCCAGTGCCGTGCACCTGCGTTTCGACATTCCGGCCTCGTCCTTGCCCGAGTTCTACAAGGAGCGGATGCTGGCGCTGCGTGACAGTCGCATCACCAGTGATGGCGTGCTGATCATCAAGGCTCAGCAATACCGCACGCAGGAAGCCAACCGTGCCGATGCGCTGGAGCGTCTGACCGAGCTGATCCTCAGCGCCACCAAGGTCGAAAAGAAGCGCCGCCCGACCAAGCCGACCCTTGGCTCGAAGAAGCGCCGGCTCGAATCCAAGACCAAGCGTGGCAGCATCAAGGCCGGGCGTGGCAAGGTGGATTTCTAGTCTTCGCGGTACTTCGCGGTGTGCTTGTACAGGTACACGCTCAGTGCCAGACCGCTCAGCGAGGCAATGGCGGCAAACAGAAAGATCGAAGCAAAACCGAAGCCCGCGGCTATCGCGCCGGCCAGTGGCCCAGTGATCCCCAGTGACAAGTCGATAAACAGCGAATAGGCGCCGACCGCCGCACCACGGCTGGAGGCTGGCACCAGATTCACCGCTTCCACGCCCAGCGCCGGGAACACCAGTGAGAAACCGAAGCCGCTCAACGCCGCCCCGGCCAGCGCCCAATGTGCATCCGGTGCCAGCCACAGCAGCAACAGGCCGAGGGTTTCCACCGACAGGCAGGCAATCGCCACGCGAAAGCCGCCGAGGCGGTTGATCAGGTTGCCGAACAGCAGTCGCGCACCGATGAAGCTGGCGCCGAACAGGCTCAGGCACAACACCGCGTTGTCCCAGTGCCGGGTGGCGTAATACAGGGTGATGAAGGTGGCGATGGTGCCGAACCCGATCGAGCCCAGCGCCAGACCGCAGCCGTGCGGGAACACGCGACCCAGCACATGCATGAACGGCAGACGCTCACCGGCGACAATCGGCGCAGCGGTTTTCGGCCACGCCAACAGCAGGCCCAGTGCCGCCAGCAGGATGATGCTGACGCCCATGCTCCACAGCCCCAACTGGCCGACCAGCCACACGCCGAACGGCGCACCCACCGCCAGCGCGCCGTAACTGGCGATGCCATTCCACGAGATCACTTTGGCGGTGTTCGCCGCACCGACGCGGCCGATGCCCCAGCCGATCGAACCGGAGCCGACCAGACTTTCCGCGCTGCCCAACACCAGTCGGCCGATCAACAGGCTGATCAGACTGAGCATCGGCAGGTTGGGTGTCCACGCCGAAATCAGCATGAACACCCCACTCAAGCCGCAACCGGCGAGGCCATACATCACCGCACGTTTGCTGCCCTGGTTGTCGATGATCTTGCCGGCGTATGGACGGCTGAGCAGGGTGGCGAGGTATTGCACGCTGATCACCAGCCCCGCGATCACCGCGCCGAAGCCCAGGTCGCTGTGGACATAGCCCGGCAACACCGCGAGCGGAATGCCGATGTTCAGGTAGCCGATGAAGGTGAAGAGGACGATGGAAACGACTTGCAGCGTGACCGCCAGGGGACGCTGGGGTTCTGACATAGAGGACGACATGAGTAACGATCCACGGCAAAGCAGGATTAGATAGGCTGCTTATGATACCGGCGCGAACGAGTCAGGGGCGGGGAAAAGTAAAACTATTTGCCGGGAGGGTGGCTTCAGGGTTTGGCCGGGGCGACCAGTTGTGTAGTGACCAGTGCAGCGAGGGCGTTTTCTTCGCTGCCGAAACGGGCGAGCAGGGCGGCCTGTTTTTCCGGGGAGAGACGGTTCCAGATCTCGATCATTTTCTCGGTGGCGCCGATCAGGACGGCAGCTTGGCTTTCAGAGAATTCGTCGGTCATGGCGGGCTCGGTTTCAGGCAGTGTGGAAAGCGCATCTTAGCGCTTTCCACACGGTCTGTACGGCGGGTTTTACTCTTCGCTGTCGGCCTGGCGGCTCTCAACGGCTTCTTTCGGCTCGGGCTGTTGGGCGCCGGCTTGTTGCGTGGTCGTCTGCTCAGGTACGTGCAGGCTTGGGAAGGGGAGATTAGGAATCTCGTGCATGGTTGCGCTCCTCGCTAAGTCTGTTGATAGATCTGGTAGATCCGCGCTTCTTGAAAGCCTGCGCAGGATACAGCAGGAAAAATGACAATCAGACTTTTAATTGAAAATAATGCGACAGATGGCCGCAGGGCGCGCAAAAACAACTGTGGGAGCGAGCTTGCTCGCGAAATCGGTGTATCAGTCAACATATCTGTCGAATGACACTCCGTATTCGCGAGCAAGCTCGCTCCCACAGGGGTTTGTGTAGCTGGATCTACTTGCTGACGTCAGCGATGGCTTGTGCCAGCAATGCGAGGCGGGTCGCATCGATCCCGGCGACGTTGGCCCGGCCCGAGCTGACCATGTACACGCTGTGATGCTCACGCAGTTGTTTGACCTGCTCCGGTGACAGGCCGGTGTAGGAGAACATTCCGCGCTGGACGCCAATGTGCGCAAAGCGCTCTCGCAGGCCGTGCGGTTCCAGTGCTTCGACCAGACCGCTGCGCAACTGAGCGATGCGCAAGCGCATGGCTTCCACTTCATCGGCCCAGCGGCTTTTCAGCTCCGGGTCGGCGAGGATGGTCGCGACCACTGCCGCACCGTGATCCGGTGGGGTCGACCACAGGTTGCGGGCGATATTGGCCAGTTGGCTGCGGATGTCGATCAGCTTGTCGGCGGTTTTTGCACAGACAATCAATGCACCAGTGCGGTCGCGGTACAGGCCGAAGTTCTTCGAGCAGGAACTGGTGATCAGCAGCTCGGGAACCTCGGCGGCGAACAGCCGGGTCGACCACGCGTCCTGCTCAAGACCATCGCCAAAGCCCTGGTAGGCAAAGTCGATCAGCGGCAGCAGGTCACGGCGGCGCACCACGTCGAGCACGCGCTGCCAGTCGTCATGATTCAGGTCGAAACCGGTCGGGTTGTGGCAGCACGCATGCAGCAGCACCACGTCGCCGTACGGCACTTCGTTGAGCACGGCGAGCATCGCATCGACGTCGAGGCGGTTGTCGCTGCCCACGTACGGGTAGTGACTGACCTTGACCCCGGCCGCCGCGAAGATCGTTTCGTGGATCGGCCAGGTCGGGTTGCTCAGCCACACGCCCTTGCCCGGCAGGCACTGGGCGATGAAGTCGGCCGCCAGACGCAGCGCGCCGGTGCCGCCCGGGGTCTGGGTGGCGCCGGCGCGCTGTTCGGCGATCAGCTTCGAGTCGGCGCCGAGCACCAGCTCATTGATGACTTTGCCGAACAGCGGGTTGCCGTGACCACCGATGTAGGTCTTGGTGTCCTGGCTTTCGACCAGCCGCGCTTCGGCGATTTTCACTGCCTCAGGGATCGGCGTCAGGCCTTGGGCATCCTTGTAGACGCCAACGCCCAGGTCAAATTTGCGCGGGTTAGTGTCCTGCGCATAGGCCTCCATCAAACCGAGGATCGGGTCGCCGGGTACCCGGCCGATGGCGTCAAAGTGCATTACTTGCGTCCTTCTGCGGTCTTGGCCACTTCGTCAGTGCGCGCGGCCATGATGAAGTCGTTGCGGTGCAGCCCCTTGATCGAGTGGCTCCACCAGGTCACGGTGACTTTGCCCCACTCGGTCAGCAGACCCGGGTGGTGACCTTCGGCCTCGGAGATCTCGCCGACGGCGTTGGTGAACGCCAGCGCATGCTTGAAGTTCTTGAACAGGAAGACCTTCTCCAGCTGCATGATGCTGTCGCGAACTTCGATGTTCCAGTCCGGGATCTGCTTGATCAGGATCGGCAGTTCTTCGTCGCTGACTTGTGGCGCATCGGCACGGCACGCTTCGCAGTGGGCTTGGTTCAAAGTGGACATGGTGTGATTCCTGAAATCGAGTGTGTTTTTTTTATAGAAGCTATCGGCCCGTCAATGCCGTCACGCTAAACCAAAGTGGCGGCGACTGACAGACGCAATTGTCAGCAAAAGACGCGGATCACGCGGCTTTCGGTTTTGGCGGAAACTTCGGAGCGTGCAACCCCAGCTGCATGCCTTGCTTGACCATGGCCATGATGTCTTCATGGGCGACGTCGAACAGGCGCTTGAGGTTCGGCAAGACAAAGTACAGCGGCTGCAGGATGTCGATGCGATACGGCGTGCGCATCGCTTCCAGCGGATCGAAGGCCTGATGCTCGGGTTCGTCCGACAGCGAGTAAACGGTTTCTTTTGGCGAGGACAGGATCCCGCCACCGTAGATGCGTTTGCCTTGCGGGGTATCGACCAGGCCGAACTCGATGGTCATCCAATACAGACGCGCCAGATACACGCGCTCTTCTTTGGTGGCCTGCAGGCCGAGCTTGCCGTAGGTGTGGGTGAATTCGGCGAACCAGGGGTTGGTCAGCAGCGGACAGTGACCGAAAATCTCGTGAAAAATGTCCGGCTCTTGCAGGTAGTCCAGTTCTTCGCGGGTACGAATGAACGTGGCCACCGGAAACTGTTTGCTGGCGAGCAATTCGAAGAACGTCTGAAAGGGGATCAGTGCCGGGACGCGGGCAACCTGCCAACCGGTGGTTTCACCGAGTACCTTGTTGATTTCGCCCAGCTGCGGAATGCGGTCGTGGGGCAGACCGAGTTTTTCGATACCGTCCAGGTACTCCTGGCACGCCCGACCCTCGATCACTTTCAGCTGGCGAGTGATCAGCGTGTTCCACACCGCGTGTTCTTCGGCGGGGTAGTCGATAAAACCTTGCGCATCGGGCTCGCGGGCCACGTACTGCGTCTGCTTCATACTGCTCTCCTGCTAGGGGAATTCGTTCTTGTTATGTCCAGCGACGGGCTCAGGATTACCCGAGTGCGGGGTTGGATGCAGCAGGTTGAGCGGTCTCTGTGTAGGAAAATTCGCCGTATTTCGTAAAAGAATCGTTACGCTTCGGCGGGTATCTCGCATTTGCGGTGATTTGCAGGTTTGAAAAGGGCTGTGGCTGTCACATAATCTTGACAACTATCTGCGCGCCTCGACAGAAAAGTCAGGCCAAACCGCAGCGCAAATCTCTTGTGGGAGCGGGCTTGCTCGCGAAAGCGGTGTGTCAGCTGAATGAATGGCGACTGACGCCCCGCCTTCGCGAGCAAGCCCGCTCCCACAGGGATTGTGTTCAACCCCTCATCCTTGTCGGGCCTCTTTTTATGCGTATCAAAGTCCACTGCCAAAACCGCATCGGCATCCTGCGCGACATCCTCAACCTGCTGGTGGAGTACGGGATCAACGTTGCACGCGGCGAGGTCGGCGGCGAGCATGGGAACGCGATCTATCTGCATTGTCCGAACCTGATCAACATCCAGTTCCAGGCGCTGCGGCCGAAGTTCGAGGCGATTGCCGGGGTGTTTGGGGTCAAGCGCGTCGGGCTGATGCCCAGCGAGCGTCGGCACATGGAGTTGAACGCGTTGCTCGGCGCGCTGGAATTCCCGGTGCTATCGATCGACATGGGCGGCTCGATCGTCGCCGCCAACCGCGCGGCGGCGCAGTTGCTCGGGGTGCGGGTGGACGAGGTGCCGGGGATTCCGCTGTCGCGCTATGCCGAGGATTTCGATTTGCCGGAACTGGTGCGCGCCAACAAGTCGCGAATCAACGGCATGCGCGTCAAGGTCAAGGGCGACATCTTTCTCGCCGACATCGCGCCGCTGCAATCGGAGCATGACGACAGTGAAGCCATGGCCGGTGCGGTGCTGACCTTGCACCGCGCCGACCGCGTTGGTGAGCGCATCTATAACGTGCGTAAACAGGAACTGCGCGGCTTCGACAGTATCTTCCAGAGCTCGAAAGTGATGGCCGCTGTCGTGCGTGAAGCCCGGCGCATGGCGCCGCTGGATGCGCCACTATTGATAGAAGGCGAAACCGGCACCGGTAAAGAGTTGCTGGCCCGCGCCTGTCACCTCGCCAGCCCGCGCGGGCAGTCGCCGCTGATGGCGCTCAATTGCGCCGGGCTGCCGGAGTCGATGGCCGAGACCGAGCTGTTCGGCTATGGCCCCGGCGCGTTCGAAGGTGCGCGCGCCGAAGGCAAGCTCGGCCTGTTGGAGCTGACGGCGGGCGGTACGCTGTTCCTCGATGGCGTCGGGGAAATGAGCCCGCGCTTGCAGGTGAAGCTGCTGCGCTTTCTGCAGGACGGCTGCTTCCGCCGGGTCGGCAGTGATGAAGAGGTGTATCTGGACGTGCGAGTGATCTGCGCGACCCAGGTCGACCTGTCCGAATTGTGCGCGCGCGGCGAGTTTCGTCAGGATCTGTATCACCGCTTGAACGTGCTTTCGCTGCACATCCCGCCACTGCGCGAATGCCTCGACGGTCTGACCCCGTTGGTCGAGCATTTCCTCGATCAGGCCAGTCGGCAGATCGGCTGTTCGCTGCCGAAACTGGCGCCGGCGGCGATGGATCGGCTCAGTCATTACCACTGGCCGGGCAACGTGCGGCAACTGGAAAACGTGCTGTTTCAGGCGGTTTCGCTGTGCGAGGGCGGCACGGTCAAGGTCGAACACATTCGCCTGCCGGATTACGGCGTGCGTCAGCCGCTTGGCGATTTCTCGCTGGAGGGTGGGCTGGACGAGATCGTCGGACGCTTCGAGAAAGCGGTGCTCGAGCGCCTGTATTCCGAACACCCGAGCAGTCGGCAACTGGGCAAGCGGCTGGGGGTTTCGCATACGACCATTGCCAACAAGCTGCGTGAGTACGAAGTCGGTAAAGACCCCGAGAGTTGACAGCAACACTGTGGTGAGAAGAGCTTTTGTGGTGAGGGGATTTATCCCCGATGGGTGGCGAAGCCGCCCCGATACCGATGAACGCGATCCACCTGATCCATCGCATTGGATGGTTTTGGGGCTGCTGCGCAGCCCATCGGGGATAAATCCCCTCACCACAGGTTCTTTTTCCATCTGCAAAAAACGGGATTGCCGCCTAGCGGCATAACACCGCCGGTTTTTCGACTTCGATACATTTCCAATTTCCCCGCAAACCCCCTCAAGTCCTTTGTTTACCGGGCCGCAAGCCGCCAGAAAAAAGTTGGTCTGCAAATTGCTTATGGCTCAGCAGTACAGCGGTGGGCGGCAAACGTCCGGCATGCAGAGGAAAGAGTGTGGACAAGTACCTTTATGTGGCAATGACCGGCGCCAGTCAGAACGCACTGGCGCAAAAGGCGCATGCCAACAACCTGGCGAACATCTCCACCAATGGTTTTCAGCGCGACCTGGAGCAGGCGCGTTCGATGCCGGTGTTCGGTGACAGCTTTCCGGCGCGTGCGTTTGCCATGAGCGAGCGGCCTGCCACTGATTTCACCGCCGGTTCGCTGGTGCAGACCGGGCGTGACCTCGACGTGGCCGTGACCGGCAACGGCTTTATTGCCGTGCAGAACCCCAACGGCGGCGAAAGCTACGTGCGCACCGGCAGCCTGAACATCGACGCCCTCGGCGTATTGCGCGCCGGCAACGGCATGCCGGTATTGGGCAACGGCGGGCCGATCGCCGTGCCGCCGGAGCAGCAGGTCGAAGTCGGTGAAGACGGCACCATCAGTATTCGTGCGATGGGCGAAGGCCCGCGCGTCATGGCGGAAGTCGACCGGATCAAACTGGTCAACCCGGACATCAAGAACCTCAACAAGGGCCTCGACGGTTCGATCTACACCAAGGACGGCCAGCCTGCGCCGGCCGATGCCAACGTCAAACTGGTGTCGGGTTTCCTCGAATCGAGCAACGTCAACGCCGTGGAAGAAATGACCTCGGTGCTGGCCCTGGCCAAGCAGTTCGAGTTGCACGTCAAGATGATGAACACCGCCAAAGACGACGACCAGGCCATGGCTCGGGTCTTGCAGATCAGCTAATTATCAGAACGTCGCGCCGTAAAACAGGCGCACGAGGAGAATCGAATGCTTCCGGCTCTATGGGTTGCCAAAACCGGTCTGTCCGCCCAGGACACCAACCTGACCACCATTTCCAACAACCTGGCGAACGTCTCGACCACGGGTTTCAAACGTGACCGTGCCGAATTCCAGGACCTGCTGTATCAGATCAAGCGTCAGCCAGGCGCCCAGTCGACCCAGGACAGCGAACTGCCGTCGGGTCTGCAACTGGGTACTGGTGTGCGCATCGTCGGCACGCAGAAAAACTTCACCGCCGGCAGCCTGCAAACCACCGAGCAGCCGCTGGACATGGCCATCGACGGTCGCGGTTTCTTCCAGATCCTGCAGCCGGACGGCACCACGTCCTACACCCGTGACGGTACTTTCCACCTCGACTCCAATGGCCAGATCGTCAACGCCAGCGGTTTCGCCCTGGAGCCGGCCATCGTCATCCCGAACAACGCGCAGAGCTTCACCGTCGGCACCGACGGCACCGTGTCGATCACAGTGCCAGGCAACCCGGCTGCTCAGGTGATCGGCAACCTGCAAACCGCCGACTTCATCAACCCGGCCGGTCTGCAAGCAGTGGGCAACAACCTGTTCCTCGAAACCGCTGCTTCCGGCGCGCCGCAAATCGGCACCCCGGGCCTGAACGGTTTCGGTACCACGCTGCAGAACACCCTGGAAGGTTCCAACGTCAGCACCGTTGAAGAGATGGTCAACATGATCACCACTCAGCGCGCCTACGAGATGAACTCCAAGGTGATCTCCACCGCCGACCAGATGCTCTCGTTCGTAACGCAGAATCTGTAATCAGTCTATGAGGCGGCCATGAGGCCGCCTGCAACACCGTGAGGTAAGGGTCATGAAACGCTTCGTATCTGTTCTGGCATTGGGTGGGGTCGTCTCGCTCGCGGGCTGCGTCGCTCCGCCGCCAAAGCCCAATGACCCTTACTACGCCCCGGTATTGCCGCGTACGCCGTTGCCGGCTGCAGCCAACAACGGCTCGATCTATCAGGCCGGCTTCGAGCAGAACCTGTACAGCGACCGCAAGGCGTTCCGGGTCGGTGACATCATCACCATCACCCTGAACGAGAAGACCCAGGCCAGCAAAAGCGCCAACTCCCAAGTGGCCAAGAACAGCAAGACCGGCATCGGTCTGACTTCGCTGTTCGGCGGCAGTGGCACCACCAACAACCCGTTGGGTGGCAATGACCTGAGTCTGGACGTCGGCTACAGCGGCGACCGTGCAACCAAGGGTGACAGCAAGGCGGCGCAGGGCAACACCCTGACCGGTTCGATCACCGTGACCGTGGCCGACGTGCTGCCCAACGGCATCATCGCCGTGCGCGGCGAGAAGTGGATGACCCTCAACACCGGCGACGAGCTGGTGCGGATCGCCGGTCTGGTGCGTGCCGATGACATCGCCACCGACAACACCGTGTCGTCGACCCGTGTCGCCGATGCGCGCATCACCTACTCGGGCACCGGTTCGTTTGCCGATGCGAGTCAGCCAGGCTGGTTCGACCGTTTCTTCCTCAGCCCGCTGTTCCCTTTCTAGGTGGCGACTTTGAAATTCAAACACCTGATGCTGGCTGCGGCATTGATGTCCGCAGCCTTTGGTGCCCACGCCGAGCGGCTGAAAGATATCGCCAGCATTTCCGGCGTGCGCTCCAACCAGTTGATCGGTTACGGCCTGGTGGTCGGGCTTAACGGCACCGGCGACCAGACGACGCAAACCCCGTTCACCCTGCAGACCTTCAACAACATGCTCTCGCAGTTCGGCATCAAGGTGCCGCCGGGATCGGGCAACGTGCAGTTGAAAAACGTCGCGGCGGTGTCGGTGAGTGCCGATCTGCCGGCGTTCGCCAAACCGGGGCAGCAGGTCGACATCACCGTGTCTTCCATCGGTAACTCCAAGAGCCTGCGCGGCGGCACCCTGTTGCTGACCCCGCTCAAGGGGATCGACGGCAACGTCTACGCCATCGCTCAGGGCAACCTGGTGGTCGGCGGTTTCGATGCCGAAGGTCGCGACGGTTCGAAGATCACCGTCAACGTTCCGTCGGCCGGTCGCATCCCGGGCGGTGCGTCGGTGGAGCGTTCGGTGCCGAGCGGGTTCAACCAGGGCAACAGCCTGACGCTGAACCTCAACCGTTCCGACTTCACCACCGCCAAGCGCATCGTCGACAAGATCAACGACATGCTCGGCCCTGGCGTGGCGCAAGCCATCGACGGCGGCTCGATCCGTGTGACCGCGCCGCTGGATCCGAGCCAGCGCGTCGACTACTTGTCGATCCTCGAAAACCTCGAAGTCGACCCGGGTCAGGCGGTGGCGAAAGTCATCATCAACTCGCGTACCGGCACCATCGTCATCGGCCAGAACGTGAAAGTCTCGCCGGCCGCCGTGACCCACGGCAGCCTGACCGTGACCATCACCGAAGACCCGATCGTCAGCCAGCCGGGCCCGTTGTCCAATGGGCAGACGGCCGTTGTGCCGCGCTCGCGGGTCAACGCCCAGCAAGAAGCCAAACCGATGTTCAAATTCGGCCCGGGTACCACCCTCGACGAAATCGTGCGTGCGGTAAACCAGGTTGGCGCGGCACCGGGTGACCTGATGGCAATCCTTGAAGCACTGAAGCAGGCCGGCGCGTTGCAAGCCGACCTGATCGTGATCTGAGGACGGCGACCATGGATATGCGCAAAGGCAGTCTGGCGGGCACTGGCGATTCGGGTTCGTACTCCGACCTCAATCGTCTGAACCAGCTCAAGGTCGGCGACAAGAACAGCGATGCGAACATGCGCAAAGTGGCGCAGGAATTCGAATCGCTGTTCCTCGGCGAAATGCTCAAGTCGATGCGTTCGGCCACCGAAGCATTGGGTAAAGACAACCCGATGAACACCCCGGCGGCCAAGCAATATCAGGAAATGTACGACCAGCAACTGGCGGTGTCGCTGTCCCGTGAGGGCGGTGGTATCGGTCTGGCCGACGTGCTGATGAAGCAGATGTCGAAGAACAAGCCAATGGCGCCGGGTGAGGCTGCGGCCGCGTCCGCTGCCAAGCAGGAAGCGGCGAAAGCCGCTGCGGTGCAGACGCCGATTGCTGCCGGCACTACCGGCACCGGCCCGCTGTCACGGCTCAATGGCGAGCGCCCGTTGTGGGCCTCGCGTTCGTTGCATGCGCCGAACACTCAATTGGCGCACGCCAACGACATGGAAATGATCAACAAGCGTCGTCTGGCACTGCCGCCGAAACTGGCTGATCGTTTGCTCGCCGGTCTGGTGCCTTCCGCTACGCCGACTGCCGCCAATGCGTTGCCGCAACGCACCGCGACCACGGCCGCCACCGGCGCCGGCCCGCTGTACAACGGCGACTGGCTGAGCCGTGCCGAAGACGCCAAGGCGTCCGGCGGGCAGATGCAGATTTACGGTCGGGCAATGGCGCAGATTCCGCTGGCGCCGGCCAAGCGCGCCTTCAGCTCCGCCGACGAATTCGTCAACACCATGCTGCCGATGGCAAAAGAGGCCGCCGCACGTATCGGTGTCGATCCGCGCTATCTGGTGGCGCAAGCCGCACTGGAAACCGGTTGGGGCAAATCGGTGATGCGCGCCCAGGATGGCAGCAGCAGTCACAACCTGTTCGGGATCAAGGCCAGCAGCAACTGGACCGGCGATTCGGCCCGGGCAATCACCAGCGAGTTCCGCAACGGGCAGATGGTCAAGGAGACGGCGCAGTTCCGTTCCTATGCCTCGTACAAGGACAGTTTCCACGATCTGGTGACTTTGCTGCAGACCAACAATCGCTATCAAGATGTGGTGAAGTCGGCCGATAACCCAGAACAGTTTGTACGCGAGTTGCAAAAGGCCGGTTACGCGACCGACCCGAACTACGCGACGAAGATTTCGCAGATAGCCAAGCAGATGAACAGTTTTGAAAACTACGCTGCGGCGGGCGTTTCCACCCAGCCTTTTTAAGGCACAAGGTATAAGGTCTGAACCATGAGTTTGCTCAATATCGGGATGTCGGGTCTGGCGTCGAGCCAGGCCTCTTTGGCTACGACAGGCAACAACATTGCCAACGTCGACACCGCCGGTTATTCACGCCAGCAAACCGTGCAGGGCACCAAGGCCTCGCAGCAGTACGGCACCGTTTTCATCGGCACGGGCACAACCCTGGCTGACGTGCGCCGGGTCTACAACTCCTACCTGGAATCGCAATTGCACACCGCGACTTCGCTCAACAGCGAAGCGGCGTCGTACCTGGCCCAGGCCACGCCCCTGGACGCCACGTTGTCCGACACCAACACCGGCCTGACCGGCGTGTTGCAGAAGTTCTTCACCTCGATGCAGGGCGTCGCAACGTCGGCGACCGATGACACCTCCCGTCAGTCGGTGCTGACCGGCGCACAGGCGCTGACCAGTCGCTTCAACACCATCGCCAAACAGCTGAACGACCAGAACACCAGCATCAACGGCAGCCTGGGCGACATGACGGCCCAAGTGAACAAACTGGCGACCTCGATTGCCAATCTGAACCAGAAGATCGGTGAGATTTCCACCAGTGGCGGTGCCCCGAACGATCTGCTCGACAGCCGTAACGAAGCCGTGCGTCAGCTGTCCGAGCTGACCGGTGCGCAGGTCGTCGAGCGCGGTACCAGCTTCGACGTGTACATCGGCAGTGGTCAGCCACTGGTGATCGGCAACACCACCAACACCCTGAGCACCGTGCCAAGCAAAGACGATCCGTCGCGCATGGCGATCCAGATGGACCGCGGTTCGAGCACCATTGACGTCACTTCGGCGATGACCGGTGGCGAAATCGGTGGCCTGCTGACCTATCGCAGCGACGTCCTCGACCCTTCGCTCAATGAGCTGGGGCGTGTAGCGCTGGTCGTCGCCGATCAGATCAACAGCCAGCAAGCCCAGGGCATCGACAAGAACGGTGACTTCGGCGCAGCACTGTTCAACAACATCAACAGTGCCGCGCTGGTCAGTCAGCGCAGCATCGCGCAGTCGGGCAACAGCGCAGGTTCGGGCAACCTCGATGTGACCATCAAGGACACCGGCAAGCTGACCACCAGCGATTATCAGGTCACCTTCACCAGCGCCACCGACTACTCTGTCAAGCGCTCCGACGGTACCGACCTCGGTTCGTTCAGCACGACCACCAACCCGCCTCCGGTGATCGACGGCTTCAGCCTGTCGCTCAATGGCGGTGCGCTGAGCGCCGGTGACACCTTCAAGGTCACCCCGACCCGTAACGCGGCGGCGAGCATCCAGACGGTGCTCACCGATCCGAAGAAAATTGCCGCCGCCGGCCCATTGACCGGCTCGGCCAGCGCCAACGGCCTGGGCACTTACACCCAGCCGACGCTCAGCGACAAGATTGATATCTACAACCCGACTGCCCAGGCCGACATGCAGGCGGCGCTGAAGAATTCGACGCCGGTCAAACTGGTGTTCGGTGACGCGAGCGGCGGCAGCCAGTCGTACAACCTGGTCGATGCCAAGGGCGCGACCATCGGCACTGGCACCATCGTTCCCGGCCAATCGAACACGCTCAACCTGAAAGTGGGCATCGTCGACGCCAGCGGCAACCCGGTGATGGACACCACCGTCACGCCGAACGTGCAGAAAACCTTCACCGTACAGACCACGGTCGGTGGCACGCCGAAGTCCGGCGAAACCTTCACCATGAACCTTACCGGTGCCGCCTCGTCCGACAACCGCAACGCGCAAGCGCTGGTGGCTCTGCAAACCACGCAAACCGTCGACACCGGTTCGGCGAGCAAGGGCATCAGCCTCACCGACGCCTACAACAAGCTGGTGACCAACGTCGGTACCAAAGCGGCGCAAGGCAAATCCGACGCCACGGCCACTTCGCAGATTCTGGATCAGGCCCAGGGCGCACGCGATTCGCTGTCCGGGGTCAACCTGGATGAAGAAACCGGCAACCTGGTCAAATACCAGCAGTACTACACCGCCTCGTCGCAGATCATCAAGGCGGCGCAGGAAACATTCTCTACGTTGATCAACAGCCTTTAAGGAGTCGTAATTCATGCGCCTTTCCACCGCCCAGTATTACGGCACCCAAGCGGCTGACTATCAGCGTAACTTCAACAAGGCCGTTGCCACCGCGAGCGAGGCCAGCAGCCTGCAGCGCATCAACACTGCAGCTGATGATCCGATCGGTGCCGGTCGTTTGCTGCAACTGGGCCAGCAGGCGGCGATGCTGGATCAGTACAACACCAATATCAGCAGCACCAAGAGCGGGTTGTCCGTACAGGAAACCACGCTGGACTCCATCACCACGGCACTGCAACGCGCCAAGGAATTGTCTCTGGCCGCCAACAACGGCACGGCCACCGACAAGGATCGCCAGGCCTACGCTCAGGAGCTGGGACAGATTCAGCAAACAGTGCTGGGCCTGATGAACTCCAAGGATGCCAACGGCAACTACCTGTTCTCCGGTTCGAAGACCGACACCGCGCCGTACTCGCAGAATGCCGACGGCACCTTTTCTTACAACGGTGACCAGACCACCATCAACCTGGGCATCGGCGACGGCATGACCGTCGGCACCAACACCACGGGTTGGGATGCTTTCCAGCAGACCATCAATACCGGTCGCACCAACACCACCATGACTGCTCCGGCGGTGGATGACGGTCGTGTGGTGCTGTCCAACGGTACGGTTGGCACCGCAGCCACCTATGACGCCAAGTTCACCGCTGGCCAGCCTTACACCGTCAGCTTCGTCAGCAGTACTCAGCTGAAAATCACCGATGCCCTGGGCAATGACGTAACCGCCGAGGCCAGCAAGAACGGGGTTGTCAGCAACAGCAGCGGCGCCAACCAGACGGTCAGCTTCCGTGGTGTCGACATGAAGCTGAACATTAACCTGAAGGCGGGTGACACTAACCCTGACGCGGTCATTGCCGGGCACAGTTTCCAGTTGGCTTCCACGCCTGACTCGTTCACCACCACGCGCAGTCCGGGCAACCCGTCTACTGCGGTGATCACCGGTTCCAGCATCACCGACCAGGCGGCGTATAACAATGCCTTCCCGCAAGGTGGCGCGGTCCTCAAGTTCACCAGCGCCACGGCGTTCGATCTGTACGCTGCACCTGTTACCGCTGACAGCAAGCCTGTGTCGTCCGGCACGGTGGCCGGGGGCAACGCAACCGCTGCTGGTGTGACCTTCGCGTTAGGCAGCGCACCGGCAGCGGGTGATCAGTTCTCGATCCAGCCGAACAATCATCAGACCCAGAATATCCTCGACACCCTGGGCCAGATGATCACTGCGATGAACACGCCAATCGATGGCGATGACGTGGCCAAGCAGAAATTCCAGGGCGCGATGGAGGCCGGTCTTGGCAACATCGACAGCGCTAATAATCAGATTGGTGCTGCGGTTACTGCAATCGGTGCGCGTGGTCAGTCGCTGGATATGCAAACCGTGACCAACCAGAGCCTGAGCACCGCGAACACTACGACCCAGGGTTCGATTCGCGACTCGGATCCGGCCGAAGTCATGACCCGCCTGACTTTGCAGCAAACCATGCTGCAGGCAGCGCAACTGGCCTTCAGCAAAATCAGCCAGTTGGGTCTGTTCAACAAGATCTGATGGTCAACGGGTGTGCAAACGCCCGTTTTGCCGTGTCCCCCTTAGTTAATGTTTTTTGCGGTTTTCAGGGCTCGCTTTCAGGAGCGGGCTCGTACCGCCTGTGAGCCCGCCGTGAATTCACTCCCTCTCGTCAGTATTGCCATTCCCGCCTTCAGTCCACGTTTCTTCGAACGGGCATTGCGCAGTGCCGTCGGTCAGAGCTACGGCAATCTCGAAATCATTGTGTGTGATGACAGTCGCGGCAACGAGATCGAAGACATCGTTGCCAAGGTGGTCGAGGGCACGGGTTTTGCCGTGAGCTACGTGCGCAATCCACGCACGTTGGGCATGGTCGGCAACCTGAAGGTCTGCCTCGATCAGGCGCAGGGTGAGTTCATCAAATTTCTGTGTGACGACGACCTTCTCTATTCCACCTGTGTCGAACAACAAGCCCATGAACTGTTGCGCGACGAAGTCAGTCTGGTAGTGGCCCAGCGACTTCTGTGGGATGCGGGCGAAATCATCCTGCCTTCGCGTCTGGAAAATACTTCGTTGACACCTTTCAGTGGCTTGCTCAAGGGCGATGATCTGCTGGGGATATTCGAAAAATTCCCGGTCAACGTTCTGGGCGGGTTCAGCAGCGCCTTGTTCCGCCGTGCGGATGTTGTGGAGCTCTTGCCGGCGCTGACCCAGGAAGGTTACTGCTTTGTCGCAACCCTGGATTTCGCGCTGTACGTCTGCCTGCTGCGGCGCGGCAATCTGGCGCTGTCCAACAATGTGCTCAGCGTCGAGCGACTTTACGCAGAGCGCTTGAGCGCACAACAACCCATGAAGGATGCGGTAGAGGTTGAGCGCGAATGGATTTCGCAAATGCTCAAGGCCCGCAGCGGCGAGGCGGCACCTGCATCCGGATGGGTTCGCTACGTCCAGTTGACCAAGGCCGATGAGTCGCCGCGAGTCTGGGAGGAGCTGCCTTTGAGCCGTACTCTCGGTACCAAACAGAGCCGTCAGGAGTGGAGTGTCGGCGCTGACAGTTTCAGTTTCACCGAACTCTATGCGCAGTGGCTGGCGTGTCGGGTGCTCACCGACGAGCAGCGAAAATATCTGCCGGAAACGATTTCCAACTGGCCGCATCAGCCCCGGATCGTGCCGGTCATCATTGATGGTCGGGGCAACCGTAACGGTCTCGAACGCACGTTGGAGGCGCTCGGTGCTCAGGATTACCCGCCAGAATTGATTCTGGTGCTATCGGAGTCCTGTGCCGAAGCCGAGCTGGACGGGCGCGTATTTCGCATGCCGTTGCAAGGGGACGGTCTGGAGCAGATCAATGCGTTGCTGCCGCAGCTGGAAGGCGCCGACTGGTTCTACCTGTTGCAGGCCGGTGATTGTCTGGTAGCGCCAGCGCTGTTGATAATGGCAGAGCGGATCGCGCACTCGAACACTTTCACCTGCCTGTACAGCGATGAGGGCAGTTTGCGCGGTGGTGAGTCGGTAGAGCCGGCTTTCAAACCGGATTTCAACATCGATCTCATGCGCAGCTACCCTTACGTCGGGCGTGCTCTGGCGTTCAAGCGCGAGCGTTTTCTTGAGCTGGGCGGGTTTGAGCCGGACTTTGCCGAGCTGGCAGCGCATGACGTGCTGTGGCGCATGGTCGAGAGCGACGGGACGCAGGCTATCGGCCATGTCGCGGAAGTTTTACTGGAGTCCAGGCACGACCTGTCCAAATGGCTTGCCGAACCAGGTGTCGTGGAGCAAAACCCACGGGTGCTCGAAGCGCATTTGCAGCGTTTGGAGGTCGCACACGGTATTCGCCGTGGCAGTCGCGAGTTGCTCAATCGTATCGACTATCAACATGCCCGACGCCCGTTGGTGTCGATCATCATTGTGACGCAGGACCAGACAGCCGCTTTGCAGCGCTGTGTCGAGACGCTACTGGAAAAAACTGCTTACACCGAGTACGAATTGGTGTTGGTCGACAACGGCAGCAAAAGCGCTGAAGCACTGGCATGGCTGGAAGGCATGGCGCAGTTGGGCAGTGACCGGATCCGCGTAATCACCTGCTCGCAAACGAGTAATGTCGCTGCATTGCACAATTTCTCGGTGGCGCAGGCGCGCGGCGAGTATGTGTTGATGCTCAACTCCTTTGTGGTGATTACCCAGGCTGACTGGCTGGACGAACTGGTCAACCATGCACAGCGCCCGGAAGTGGGTGTGGTCGGAGCCAAACTGTTCAACCCGGACGGTTGCGTGTTGCATGCCGGCCTGATTCTTGGCTTGCAAGGGCCGGTCGGTCTTCCGTTTTACGGTCAGCCTGCACAGTCCGACGGCTATATGTTCCGTCTGCAAGCGGTGCAAGACCTGAGCGCTGTGGGTGGCGATTGTCTGATGATTCGCAAATCGCTCTTCGAGGCGCTTGGGGGGCTGGATGAGCATGATCTGAAACAAGCGCTCAATGTCGCGGATCTCTGCCTGCGGATCGGTCAGGAAGGCTATCTGGTGGTGTGGAATCCTTACGCCATTCTGGCCATTGGCGAACGGCCAACCAGTGCGGCGACGGAGCAGGAAGAGCAACTGCATGTTCAGGAACAGGAAGTGTTTTATCGACGTTGGCTGCCGCTCATTGCGCGTGACCCGGCTTATAACGTCAACCTGGCCTTGCAGGGTATCGGAGCAACTTGCTTCAGTCTTGAGCCGGGGCTGCGCACTGGCTGGAGCGCATTCTCCAGAGTGCAGTTGCCCAATGTGCTTGCGGTGCCGATCAATGCCTCGGCGATTGGGCATTACCGCATGAGTCAGCCGTTGATCGAGCTGAAGGCGGCCAACAGGGTAGAGGGGCGCATTTGTTACGGCTTGCCATCGATCATTGATATCGAGCGCCAGACGCCTGACGTGATCGTGCTGCAAGGACGCTACTCGGAACACGCCATCGATGAAATTCCACCACTGAAGAAGTATTTCAATGCGCGGCGAATCTTCGAGCTGGACGACTATGTGATTGACGTTCCACATCGCAACGCGCACATCCGCAACATGCCGAGCAAGCAGGACATGGAGCGTATGGTACGACGTGCTATCGGCCTGTGTGATCGTGTGGTGGTCTCCACTCAGCCGCTCGCCAACGTCCTGTCGGACATGCATCACGATATTCGTGTTGTGCCGAACATGTTGGCCAAAGACATGTGGAGCAACCTTCGCAGCCAGCGCCGTACCTCGAAAAAACCTCGAGTGGGCTGGGGCGGAGGCACCAGTCACCATGGCGATCTGGCGGTCATCGCCGACGTGGTTCGTGAGCTGGCGAATGAAGTCGAATGGGTGTTCTTCGGCATGTGTCCGGATGACCTGCTGCCGTACATGCACGAGTTCCACGGTGTAATCCCCCTCGAGGTGTATCCGGCAAAACTGGCCAGTCTCAACCTGGATCTTGCGTTGGCGCCGCTGGAGTTTCACATCTTTAACGACTGCAAGAGCAACCTGCGTCTGCTGGAATATGGTGCCTGCGGTTACCCTGTGATCTGCACCGACACCGAGGCCTATCGCGGCTACCTGCCGTGCACGCGGATCAAGACCAACACCACCGATGAGTGGCTGCAAGCGATCCGCATGCACCTGGCCGATCCGGATGCCAGCTACCGCATGGGTGATGATTTGCGTGAGGTCGTGTTGCGTGACTACGTGTTGCGTGGCGATAACCTGCGGTATTGGGAGTATGGCTGGCTGGCGGATTGATCGATTCGCGCACGGCCCCACTGAAAAAACAGGCGACTGTCGAGTCGCCTGTTTTTTTTTGCGTGGCGAAAAGTTTTTGTATCAAGCCCGATACTTTTTTTGGCGGCGGGCTCAAGCATCGGGATTTTTCTGTCGATACCTTTCCATGCGCTCAATTGGCACGGTCAGCGAAGACCGCCCGGCCAGTGTCTGAGGTGACCGATTTCCGGATTCGACAACAACGCAAGGAAGAAGCAAATGGCAGTAGTAAATGGAACGAGTGAAGCGGATGTCCTGTCGGGCACCGATGGCAATGACGAACTCCATGGACTGGAGTCCGACGATCAACTGCTGGCCAGTGCGGGATCCGACCTGCTCGACGGTGGTGAAGGTTTTGACACGGCGAACTATTACGCAATGGAGTCGGGAGTCAGCGTCGAGTTTGGCACTGGTGCGGCAACGGTCGCAGGGCCTGACGGCAAGGTCGATACGCTGGTGTCGGTGGAGAAGGTGGCCGGCAGTTACCACAACGACACGTTTACCGTTTCGGTGGGCGGCGTGACGCTGGACGGCAGCGGCGGTGATGATCTGTACATCGTCGACGCCGAAGGCGTGACCCTCATTGAAGAAAACTACGGTGGCTACGACGAGCTGCGCACCAGCCTCAACACGGTCAAGATGGACCCGTTTATCGAGAAGCTGACCTTCACTGGCACGGGTGATTTCAAGGGTTACGGCAATGCCAGTGATAACGAGATCATCGGCGGCGCGGGCAATGACTGGCTGTGGGGTGGCGCCGGTGCCGACCACTTTGTCGGTGGCGATGGTTACGATACGGTCAGCTACAGCGACAGTCTCGAGGGCGTGCGCGTCGAAGACTTTACCAACTACGACGGACTGACCATTGCCTACGGCGATACCTTTACCGGTATCGAGGCGATTCAGGGCTCGGGGTTCGATGATGTGATTTATCGCCATCAAGGCTCGATGGTCATCGATGGTGCCGACGGTCATGACACCGTGAATTATCGTTACGCGTTCGATGTGGCCAACGTTGTGATCGGCGGTGGCACCAATGCTGCGGGCGATACGTTGCTTGGCGTGGAAGAAGTCATCGGCTCCACCGGTGCTGACCGCTTCACCGTGAACGCCAGCGGTGTGACGGTCGCAGGCGGTCACGGTGATGACGTTTATGTGATCAACAGCGCCGGCGTGACGGTCGAGGAAGACGACAGTTTCATGGGCGGAACCGATCACGTGTTCACCAGCCTTTCGGAACTGAAGCTGAGTGCGTTCGTGGAAAACCTGACCTATACCGGCACTGCCGACTTCACCGGCTACGGTAACGACGAAGCCAACACCATCGTTTCCGGTGCCGGCAATGACGTGTTGCTGGGCGGCGCAGGTGGCGACCGTTTTGAAGGCGGCGCCGGTATCGACACCGTCAGCTACGAAGACAGCACTGAGGGGTTGAGTGTCTCTCTCGGCTGGGGCCCGCAGAGCGGGATCGCTCTTTACGACACGTACATTGACATCGAAAACCTGCGTGGCAGCCATTTCAATGATGTGCTGCAAGGTGATTGGGGCGACAACATTCTGGAGGGCGGTGCGGGCGACGATTTCATTCAGGGTGGCGCAGGTGCGGACATTCTTTATGGAGGCCTGGCATCCGGTCTGGATGGCGAGGCGCCGCAGAACGATACGCTGATTGGTGGCGATGGCGATGACACCTATGTGGTGAATGCCCCAGGCCTGGTATCCATTCAGGATATGGCGAGCAGCTACAACGACACCTTGATCATGAACACCATTGCCAACCTCAGTCAGTTGAGCGTCACGCGCGTCGGCGACGATGCCTACCTGCACGGCGCCAATGACGGCAGCAGTGGTGTGCCGGCCAATGGCGTGAAACTGGTGGACTGGTATGTGGGTGGGTATAACAACATCGAACATCTGCAGACCGCTGACGGCCAGTCCTACGACCTGCCTGCCATGATCGATGGATTCGCGATGTTTGGCTGATCCGTCCGATTCATTGAAGTAGCTGGATGAAAGGGATGATTCCGGAAACGGACTCATCCCTTTTTCATGTCTTGAATTCCCGCCGACGCAGCGCTCGCGGAGCTGGCGCGTTTCCTGCAAGTCCCCCTCAAATCGCCATAAAACGAGCGCTCGCGGTCATCGCAGCGACGCCGCAGGCGGCAAAAGGGTTAGCCAGACGGCGCGCATCGCTCAAAAAAGCCATGCGCAGCCCGGTGACGAACGAGAGGGGAGACGATGAAGGCAGTTATTTTGGCGGGTGGCCTCGGCACGCGCATCAGTGAAGAGTCGCACCTCAAGCCCAAGCCGATGATCGAGATCGGCGGCAAGCCAATTCTCTGGCACATCATGAAGCAGTATTCCGCTCACGGAATCCACGACTTCGTGATTTGCCTGGGCTACAAGGGCTATGCGATCAAGGACTTCTTCGCCAACTACTTCCTGCACACCTCCGACGTCACTTTCAACATGCGCGAGAACCGCATGGACGTGCATCAGAATTACAGCGAGCCATGGAGTGTCACCCTGATCGACACCGGCGAGGAAACCATGACCGGTGGTCGTCTGTTGCGTGCCGGTCGTTACCTCAAGGATGAAGAGGCGTTCTGCTTCACCTACGGCGACGGCGTTTCCGACATCAACATTGCTCAACTCGTCGATTACCACAAAGCCCACGGTCGCCTGGCCACCGTCACCGCGGTGCAGCCGCCGGGACGTTACGGTGCCCTCGAGCGCCAGGGCGATCAGGTGCTGGGTTTCACCGAGAAACCGCGCGGCGACGGTGGCTGGATCAACGGTGGCTTTTTCGTGCTGTCACCCAAAGTCCTGTCCTATATCGCTGGCGATGAAACCACCTGGGAAGCCGAGCCGCTGGCGCGTCTGGCTCAGGAAGAACAGTTGAACGCCTTCGAACACGAAGGCTTCTGGCATCCGATGGACACCCTGCGCGACAAGAACCATCTCGAAGCGCTGTGGCAGAGCGGGGAGGCCCCATGGAAGCAATGGGCCTGAGCGCGGATTTCTGGCGCGGCAAACGTGTGCTGGTCACCGGCCACACCGGTTTCAAGGGCAGTTGGCTGACCCTGTGGCTGCAAAGCCTCGGTGCGCAAGTCAGCGGTTTCTCGCTGGATCCGTCGACCGAACCGAGCCTGTATGAACTGGCGCGGGTTCACGAAGGGATCAACGATCAACGCGGAGATCTGCGCGATCTCGGCGCGTTGCTGGAGATCATCGCCGACACCGAGCCGGAGATCGTTCTGCACCTGGCCGCGCAGCCGCTGGTGCGTGAAGGCTATCGCGATCCGCTGGGCACATACTCCAGCAACGTCATGGGCACGCTGAACCTGCTCGAAGCGATCCGTCAGGTCGGTTGCGTGCGCGCCTGCGTGCTGGTGACCACCGACAAGGTTTACGCCAACAAGGAATGGCTGTGGCCGTACCGCGAAGACGAAGCCCTCGGCGGGCACGATCCTTACAGCAGCAGCAAGGCTTGCTGTGAACTGTTGGCGCAGTCTTACGCCGCGTCGTTTTTCCCGGCTGACAAGTACGCCGAGCACGGTCTGGCCCTGGCCACCGCGCGCGCCGGCAACGTGCTGGGCGGCGGCGACTTCGCCCCGGAGCGCCTGATTCCCGACGTGCTCAAAGCCTGGACTGCCGACGAGCCGGTGACCCTGCGTTACCCGCAAGCCGTGCGCCCTTGGCAGCACGCGCTGGAACCGCTGGCCGGTTATCTGCAACTGGCGGCAGGTCTCTACGAACAAGGCCCGGAATACGCCGGGGCGTGGAACTTCGGCCCGGGCGAGGCGGACATGTGCAGCGTCGGCGAAGTGGTCGAACTGCTCGCCAGTCGCTGGCCACAGGCACGCGGTCTGCGCATCGAAAAAAGCGAATTGCACGAGGCTGGTCTGTTGCGCCTCGACAGTAGCCGCGCCCGTCAGGTACTCGGCTGGCAGCCACGTTGGACCTTGCAGCAGTGCCTGACCCAGACCCTCGACTGGCATCTGGCGTGGCAGAACGGCGATGACATGCGCAACGTCACTCTCGGCCAACTGAACCTGTACCGGGGCGCGCTGTGAGCGAGTTTTCCTTGAAACAGTTGCCGCTGGCCGGGTTGTTCAGCGTCCAGCACAAACGCTTCGAAGATCAGCGCGGGCACTTCGCCCGGTTGTTCTGCGAAGGCAGCCTGAACGCGTTCGGCAGCGAATTTCATATCCGCCAGATCAACCATTCCTGCACCCGCGAGAAGGGCAGTGTGCGCGGTCTGCATTACCAGAACGCCAATGCACCGGAAGCCAAACTGATCACCTGCCTGCGCGGTGAAGTGTGGGATGTGGCGGTGGATCTGCGTCCTGATTCCGAGACTTTTCTGCACTGGCACGCCGAGCATCTGCAGGCCGGTGACGGTCGCAGCCTGTTGATTCCGGCCGGCTTCGCTCACGGCTTCCAGACCCTGACCGACGACGCCGAACTGCTTTACCTGCACAGCGCTGATTACGCGCCGGAGCATGAGGGCGGTCTGTCGGTGAACGATCCACGGCTGGCGATTGCCTGGCCGTTGCCTGTCAATAATTTGTCAGCGCGTGATTCCAGCCATCCCGCGCTCGATCAACACTTTGCTGGAGTGCGTCTATGAACTGCCGTGGGTGCGCCGCACCGCTGAGCCTGCCGCTGATCGACCTCGGCACCTCGCCACCGTCCAACGCCTACGTGCACGCCGAGCGCCTGGAACAGGCCGAGCAATGGGTGCCGCTGAAGGTCGCCGTGTGCCAGCAATGCTGGCTGGTGCAGACCGAGGATTACACCCGCGCCGACAGCCTGTTCGACGCCGAGTACGCCTACTTCAGTTCGTTCTCCAGCACCTGGCTGGCCCATGCCGAGCGTTATGTCGCGGAGATGGTCGAGCGCTTTGCGCTGAACGCCGACAGCCGTGTGGTCGAAATTGCCGCCAATGACGGCTATCTGCTGCAGTACGTCGCTGCTCGCGGTATCCCGTGTCTGGGTGTCGAGCCGACCCGCAGCACCGCGTTAGCGGCGCGGGAAAAGGGTCTGCAGATTCGTGAAGTGTTCTTCGGTCGCGACAGCGCAGCACAGCTGAAAAGCGAAGGCTGGGGCGCCGACCTGATGGCCGCCAACAACGTGCTCGCGCATGTGCCGGACATCAATGATTTCCTCGGTGGTTTCGCCACGCTGCTTAAACCGACTGGCGTCGCCACTTTTGAATTCCCGCAACTGCTGACGCTGATGGCCGGTGCGCAGTTCGACACGCTGTACCACGAGCACTATTCCTATCTGTCGCTGACCGCCGTGCAGACACTGTGCGAGCGCAATGGTCTGGAAGTGTTCGATGTCAGTCAGTTGAGCACCCATGGCGGTTCGCTGCGGGTGTTCGTGCAACGCCAGGATGGTGAGCGTCGTGCGGTGCAGCCGGCGGTGCAGCAACAGTTGCAGGCCGAGCTGGATGCCGGGGTGAAAACCCCTGAGTACTACGCGACCCTCGCGCCGGCTGCCGAACGTATCAAGCATGAACTGCTGCGCTTCCTGTTGCAGGCCAAGGCCGACGGCAAGCGTGTGGTCGGTTACGGCGCGGCAGCCAAGGGCAACACCTTGCTCAACTACGCCGGGGTCAAACCCGACCTGCTGGCCTGGGTGGCCGATGCCAACCCGCACAAGCAGGGCAAGTTTCTGCCGGGCAGCCGTATCCCGATTGTCGCGCCGGCGCAGATCGATAGCGAAAAACCGGACTACGTGCTGGTGCTGCCGTGGAACCTGCTGCACGAAGTCAGTCAGCAACTGGCGCAAGTGCGTCAGTGGGACGGGCGCTTCGTGATCGCCGTGCCTGAGATGAAAATTCTGTGAACGTCCTGGTCACCGGGGCCACGGGCTTCGTCGGCCGGCATCTGGTCGCCGCGTTGCTCGCGCGTGGCTGCGACGTTCGCGCGGTGGCGCGCAATTCAGATACGGCTGCGACCATGCCGTGGATCAACCACGTCGAATTCTTCGCGGCGGATATTCATGCGGCGGATCTGGACATTGCGGCGCTCACCGACGGTATCGACGTCCTCGCGCACCTGGCCTGGCCGGGGCTGCCGAACTATCGGGCGCTGTTCCATTTCGAGCACAACCTGATGGCCGACTACCGCTTTATCAAAAGCGCGGTCGAGGCGGGTGTGGCGCAAGTGCTGGTGACTGGCACCTGCTTCGAGTACGGCATGCAAAGCGGCCCGCTCAGTGAGCAGGTCGAGCCGCAGCCGAGCAATCCTTACGGTCTGGCCAAACACACGCTGCATCTGTTTTTGCAAAATCTGCAACAGGAAAAACCGTTCACCTTGCAGTGGGCGCGTCTGTTCTATCTGCATGGCGAAGGGCAGAACCCCAACAGTCTGCTGGCGGCACTGGACCGGGCGATCGATGCCGGGGAGGCGTCGTTCAACATGTCTGGCGGCGAGCAGTTGCGGGACTTTTTGCCGATCGCCAGCGCCGCCGCTTACCTCGCCACGATCGTGCATCAGCGCGATTTCAACGGCGTGATCAATTGCGCCAGTGGCCAACCGGTATCGGTGCGCGCACTGGTTGAACAACGTCTGCGCGAGCGCGGTGCAGCACTGAATCTGAACCTCGGCCATTACCCGTATCCGAGCCATGAACCGATGGCGTTCTGGGCCGTGACCGAGCGTTTGCAACAGCTACTGGGAGAGCCGCAATGAGGCACGAGTTGTATCGGGTTACCGACCTGCCGGTGTTGCAGAACCGCACCTTTGCCGACCCGGAGTCGGCCAAGGCTTCGGCCAGCGCCGATATGCTGCTGGTGCAGGACGAGCGCAGCGGCCTGATCTTCAACGCCGCGTTCAATGCCGACAAGCTCAGCTATGACGCTGACTATCAGAACGAGCAGGCCCATTCGGGCCAGTTCCAGAAGCACCTGAGCGACGTTGAAGGCATCATCGCCAGGCACTTCAAGGGCCAGGAGCTGATCGAAGTCGGCTGCGGCAAGGGCTACTTCCTTGAGTTGCTCAAGGGCCTCGGTTATTCGATCACCGGGATCGACCCGGCCTACGAAGGCGAGAACGCCGACGTGATCAAGGCGCCGTTCACCCGTGGTCTCGGCCTGGCGGCGGACGCCATCGTCCTGCGCCATGTGCTGGAACACATCGAAGACCCGGTGAGCTTTCTGGCGGTGATTGCCGAAGCCAATCAGGGCGGGCAGATCTACATCGAAGTGCCGTGCTTCGACTGGATCCTCGAGCACAAGGCCTGGTTCGACCTGTTCTACGAGCACGTCAATTATTTCCGCCTCGATGACCTGCGCCGGATGTTCGGCACCGTGCACGAGGCCGGCCACCTGTTCGGTGGCCAGTACCTGTACATCGTCGCCGACCTGTCGACGTTGCGCCTGACCCCGGAGCAACCGGTGCCACGCCTGACGCTGCCGGACGGTTTCACGGCGAGCCTTGAGCGCGCGGTGCAGATCATTCAATCCGCACCCGAGCAGGGTTCGGCGATCTGGGGCGCATCGTCCAAAGGCGTGATCTATTCGCTGTTCCTGCAACGCGCGGGTGTCGCGGTGGATCGTGTGGTGGATATCAACCCGGCCAAACAGGGGCGTTATCTGCCGCTGAGCGGCGCGCGGGTGTCCTCGCCGCAAGAGGCCATGGATGCGCTGCCCGAAGGCGCCAACCTGTTTGTGATGAACTCCAATTACCTCGAAGAAATCAAGCGGATGACCGGTGGACGCTACGTCTATCACGCCGTCGATAGCGCTTCGTTCCAGTGACCATTGAGACTTTGAACATGACCGACAACAGCATCAACCAAGCCTTCGAAGCCGAATGCCGCGAGCAGATCGCCCAGCAGGGTGACGACCAGAAACTCACTGGCCTGGCCCGTGATTTCTTCAACGAATCGGCCAAACACAAGTACAGCTACCACTTCTCGTGGATGGGCCGCCCGATCATCCAGTTGCCACAAGACATGATGGCGATGCAGGAGATCATCTGGCAGGTCAAGCCGGATCTGGTCATCGAGTGCGGCATCGCCCACGGCGGTTCGATCATCTACTACGCCTCCCTGCTGGAGCTGCAAGGTCACGGCGAAGTGCTGGGCATCGACCTCGACATTCGCCCGCACAACCGTGAAGCGATCGAAAGCCACCCGATGGCCAAGCGCATCAAGATGATCGAAGGTTCGAGCATCGACCCGGCCATCGCCGCTCAGGTGCAGGCTGCGGCCAAAGGCAAGAAGGTCATCCTGGTGCTCGACTCCAACCATACCCACGACCACGTACTCGAAGAGCTGCGCCTGTACGCGCCGCTGGTCTCGGTCGACAGCTACTGCGTGGTGATGGACACCGTGGTCGAAGACATGCCGGCCGATTTCTTCCCGGATCGTCCATGGGGCCCGGGTGACAACCCGAAAACCGCAGTGTGGAAGTACCTGGAAGAGAATCAGGATTTCGAGATCGACCAGCAATTGCAGAACAAACTGCTGATCACCGTGGCGCCGGACGGCTATCTGCGTCGCGTTCGTTAATTCGCAACATCACCAAAGCGTTATCTCGGCGAGTCGCCGGTTGTGGAGAGAAGTTATGCAAGGCAAGTACAGTTCTGAACTGGCGCTACCGCTCAACGAGCTGTTGACCGTGGTGCTGATTACTCACAATCGGCCGGCGTTCCTGCGCCGGGCGGTGAAGTATTACAGCAGCTTGCCCTGCCGGATCATGGTGCTCGACTCCACACCCGAGCGGCCGGAAGGGGATTTTTCCGCCGTCGATTATCACCATGTGCCGCAGTTCGCTTACTGGGGCATGCAGGCCAAACTGGCTTATGGTGTAGAGCGACTGACCACGCCGTACATGGTGCTGGCGGCTGACGACGATTTTATCCTGCACGATTCGCTGGCCGAGTCCGTCGGTTTCCTGCAGGCGAATCAGGACTACGGCATGTGCCACGGCTACTGCCTGATGTACCTGTCTCTGGCACACGGGGTGAGTTACTACCGCCGCGACAAGAAGGTCCAGGAAGATTATGCGTCGGAGCGGGCTCAGGATCGGGTCATCGATTACATGAGTCAGTACATCCCGCCGTTCTACGCGGTGACCCGTACCGATCTGATGAAGACTTGGCATTCGGCGCTGCCGCCGGGTACCAGTTTCCAATGGCAGGAAATCGGTCACGTGTATTTTCTGCTGGCCAGTGCCAAGGCGCGGATACTGCCGATGCCTTACGTGGTGCGCGAGATCAACTATGGTGCCTCCGAGCACAGCACGGATGTGTATCACTCGCTTACTTACGTCGACAGTAAGTCGGTTGCCGAACGCGAGGCTTTCACCGACTTCCTGATAACGCTGCCGACCGAGATCAATGGCCTGGACACCGAACAGGCCAAGGCCTTCGTCGAACAGAGTTACGAAGCGATGGCCGAGAGTCTGCGGACCGGCCGGGCTCTGGCTGCCGAGTTGATTTTTGAATCCACCTGGAATCAGCACTCGAAAGTACCGGATCGTCGTTTCGGACCACTGCAATATGTCGAGATGCCGTTCTACAACCAGGCGTTCTTCGACCGTCTGGAACAGTTCGAATTCATGCTGCACGCCATGCCGGCCGGGCGCATGCAGCTGGAAGGGCTAGAAGGTATCTGGGCGCGCCAGACGCACCTGTTGCAGGCACGCAATAACGATAATCCAGAGAGTGTGCTGGACCGTTTGTGGCAGGCACATGACCTCAATGCCTTCAATCGAAATGTGCTCAAGCGTCTGGCGGGGCAATTGGACCTGTTGGGCGACGCCGAAGCGGCGCCGGCGATTCATGAATGGATTACCCGTCTCGAGTCGCTGAGCGTCGACGATCATCGCGCAGTCTTTGACAATATGACGTCGGGTCGCCTGCTCAACTGGCTGGCCGCGCGAGCGCCTTCCGAACAACAGTTCGAGTCAATCCGTCAGCACTTGGCAACTAACGGTGGTGGTCCGCAGTTCGGGATTTTCCTGCTTGATCTGGATAACGACATCGACAAACTGCAGGTCTCTCTCGACAGCCTGCTCGAGGGGCACTGCAAGGCGTTCAAGATTGTCGTGCTCACCACCGGCGAACCACCAGCGGCAACCACGGCGCAAAACATTCTGCATTTTGTCCGGGTCACTCCAGGCAATTTTGTTGACAGGCTCAACCAGAGCATTCGGCAGTCTCCCTGCGATTGGATGTTGCTGGCGCAGGCGGGGGATGAGTTCACGTCGAGCGGATTGCTGCGTGCCAGCCTGGAGTTGATGTCCGTCGAGGGCGTTCACGCGGTTGCCACCGATGAAGTCCAGCGCAAGGAAGGCGGGGCGCTGATTGACGTGTTCCGCCCCGGCTTCAATCTGGATCTGCTGCAGAGTATTCCTTCGTTGATGGCGCGCCACTGGTTGATTCGCCGAGAGGTACTGCTTGAGGTTGGTGGTTATCAGTCGGATTTCCACAAGGCGCTGGAATTCGACTTGCTGCTACGCATCATTGAGCAAGAAGGGCTCGGTGGCCTGGCCCACCTTGACGAACCGTTGTTGATTACCCAGGCAGCGGTGCTGGAAGAAAACGCCCACGAGCGTCAGGCCTTGTTGCGTCACCTGGGGCATCGTGGCTACAAGGCGCGGATCAGCTCGACAGTGCCGGGGACTTACCAGATTGATTACCGCCATTGCGAACAGCCGAAGGTTTCGATCATCCTGCCTGCGGGCGACGATCTTGCGGAACTGCAACGCTGCCTGAACGGCGTGTTGTTGCGAACGCGCTACACCCGTTATGAGGTGCTGATTGCGGCCAATCCGCATTTGTCGGCTGCGATCAATGACTGGCTGGGTTCTCTGCAGAATGCCAGGGTGCGCGTGCTGTACGCCGATCGGTCACTGACTGAGGTGGCACTGTGCAATGCGGCGAGTCAGGAGGCACAGGGCGAGTATCTGGTACTGCTGGCAGCGGACAGCGAAGTGGTCAATCCGAACTGGCTCGAGTCTTTGCTCAACCACGCTCAGCGTCCGGAAGTCGGCATCGTGGGGGCCAAAATGATTGATCGCGACGGCAAGATTTCTCAGGCCGGTTTGATTCTTGGTCTGAACGGTGGCGTCGGATCGGCCTTCATCGGCGAAACACACACCACCGAGGGCTATATGCAACGCCTCGTCGTCGAGCAGAACTACTCGGCCGTGTCGAAGGTGTGCCTGATGGTGCGCAAAGAGTTGTTCGACGCGCTCGGCGGTCTGGACGAAGTGACCTTTGCCGACGGTTTCAGCGACGTCGATTTGTGCCTCAAGGCCGGTCAGGCCGGTTACCTCACGGTGTGGACGCCGCTGGTGCAGGTGCTGCACACCGGCGAGCTGCCGCAGGCTCCCGAAGCATTGGCGGCATTGCGGGAGAAATGGAGCGCGGCCTTCGCCCGAGATCCGGCCTACAACGCCAACCTGGCCCTGACCGGCAAAGGCTTCACCCTGGGCGACAGTGCCCCGATCAATTGGGCGCAGTTGCTCGCCTGAGCCGGCCGACAGGAATCCGAACATGTTCAACGGTAAATCGATCTTCATCTCCGGCGGCACCGGCTCGTTCGGGCGCAAGTTCATCGCCCGTCTGCTTGAGCAATACCAGCCCAAGCGCGTGGTAGTGTTCTCCCGCGATGAACTCAAGCAGTACGAAATGCAGCAGACGTTCAACGCGCCGTGCATGCGTTATTTTCTCGGTGACGTGCGCGACGCCGACCGTCTGCGTCAGGCCATGCGCGGCATCGATTATGTGGTGCACGCGGCGGCGCTCAAGCAGGTGCCGGCGGCGGAGTACAACCCGACCGAATGCATTCGCACCAACGTCAATGGCGCGGAGAACATCATTGCCGCTGCCATCGACAACGGCGTGAAGAAAGTCGTGGCACTGTCCACCGACAAGGCTGCCAGCCCGATCAACCTGTATGGCGCAACCAAGCTGCTCTCGGACAAACTGTTCGTCGCCGCCAACAACATTGCCGGCGAACAACAAACGCGTTTTGCCGTGGTGCGCTACGGCAACGTGGCCGGATCCCGTGGCTCGGTCGTACCGTTCTTCAGCAAGTTGATTGCCGACGGTGCGCAGGAGTTGCCGATCACCGACGAGCGCATGAGCCGATTCTGGATCACCCTCGACCACGGCGTGCAATTTGTCCTCGACAGCTTTGCGCGGATGCATGGCGGTGAAGTGTTCGTGCCGAAGATCCCGTCGATTCGCATCGTCGATCTGGCGCGGGGCATGGCCGAGCATCTGCCGCACAAGAACGTCGGTATTCGTCCCGGTGAAAAACTGCATGAACTGATGGTGCCGCTGGACGATGCGCGGATGACTCTGGAATTCGCAGACCATTACACCATCCAGCCTTCCATCCGCTTTACCAGCGTCGATGTCGATTTCTCCATCGACAAGCTCGGCGAACATGGCCGGCCGGTGAGTGAAGATTTCGAATACCGCTCCGATACCAATCCGCACTACCTCTCGGTCGGGCAGATCGCCGAGCTGCACGCGAAGCTCTCGGCATGATTCCCTACGGTCGGCAGAGCGTTGATCAGGCGGACATCGATGCTGTGGTCGAGGTTCTGCAATCGGACTGGCTGACCCAAGGCCCGACCATCGAGCGTTTCGAGCAGGCGATGGCCGAACGGTGCCAGGCGGATTTCGCGGTAGCGGTGTGCAACGCCACGGCGGCGCTGCACATTGCCTGCCTCGCGGCGGGCCTTGGCCCGGGCGATCGCTTGTGGACCACGCCGAACACTTTTCTGGCTTCGGCCAACTGCGGGCGCTATTGCGGCGCCGATGTGGATTTCGTCGATATCGATCCGCTGACCTGGAACCTCGATGCCTTCGCCCTCGCGGCGAAACTCGATCAGGCCGAGCAGGATGGCACGTTGCCGAAAGTGTTGGTGGCGGTGGCGTTCTCCGGGCAGAGCTGCGACCTGCGCAAGATTGCCGAACTGGCCGAGCGCTACAACTTCACCGTGATCGAAGACGCCTCGCACGCCGTGGGCGCCAGCTACGCCGGGCGCCCGGTGGGTTGCGGGGAATTTGCGGCAATGACCGTGTTCAGTTTCCACCCGGTGAAGATCATCACCAGCGCCGAAGGCGGCATGGTCCTGACCAATCGCCCGCAACTGGCGGAGCGTCTGCAACGCCTGCGCAGCCATGGCATGACCCGCGATCCGCAGCAGATGAACGAACCCAGCCATGGCCCGTGGTATTACCAGCAGATCGAGCTGGGCTTCAATTACCGGATCACTGATTTGCAGGCGGCGTTGGGTCTGTCGCAACTGGCCAAACTGGACGGCTTCATTGCCCGTCGCCGTGAACTGGCGGCGCGTTACGACCGTTTGTTGGCCTACCTGCCACTGACCTTGCCCAGCGCGCAGCCGGAGGCCGAATCGGCGTGGCATCTGTACGTGGTGCGCTTGCAGACCGAGCGCATTGGCCTGACCCACCGTCAGGTGTTCGAAGGCTTGCGTGCCGCCGGTATCGGCGTGAACCTGCACTATATTCCGGTGCATTTGCAGCCGTACTATCGCGACCTGGGTTTTGCCGAAGGTGACTTCCCCGAGGCCGAGCGTTATTACGCCGAGGCGATCAGCCTGCCGCTGTATCCGTTGCTCAGCGATGAGCAACAGGATCATGTGGTCGAGCAACTGCGTCGGTTGACCGAATAGAGACCGCTGCGGCGGTGAATGAGACTGTGCAATGCGTGATCTGAGTGAGCAGGAAAAATTCTGGCAGGGCGACTTTGGCAACCAGTATGTCGATCGCAACGTCGGACAACCGCTGGTGGCGGCCAATCTGGCGCTGTTCGCCAAGGCCCTGAGCCGCGCCGGGCGCATTGACAGTGTGGTTGAGCTGGGCACCAATGCCGGCAACAACCTGCAGGCGCTGCATCAGTTGCTGCCGCAAAGTGAGTTGTTCGGGGTCGAGATCAATGAAAGCGCCTGTGCTCAGGCGCGGGCACTGGGCATCGCGCAGATCTGGCACGGCTCGCTGTTCGATTTTCCCCGCGAGCGCAGCTACGACCTGACCCTGAGCAAAGGCGTGCTGATCCATCTGGCGCCGGAGCTGCTGCCGACTGCCTATGCGCAGCTCTATGAGCTGAGCCAGCGCTACATCCTGATCGCCGAGTACTACAACCCGGCGCCTGTGGAAGTGTCCTATCGCGGCAACAGCGGCAAGCTGTTCAAGCGCGATTTCGCTGGGGAAATGCTTGATCGTTATGCCGATCTGCACTTGCTCGATTACGGCTTTGGTTATCACCGTGACCCGCAATTCCCGGTGGACGACATCACCTGGTTTCTGCTGGAAAAACGTCCTTGAACAGCGTCGCAATCATCCCGGCCCGTGGCGACAGCAAGCGCATCCCGCGCAAGAATCTGCTGCCGTTCGACGGCGTGCCGATGATTGTCCGCTCGATCCGTACGGCGCTCGACAGTGGCCTGTTCGAACAGGTCGTGGTCAGCACCGATGACGCCGACATTGCCGAGCTGGCGCTGGCCCATGGTGCGCAAGTGCCGTTCCTGCGCCCGGCTGAACTGGCGGATGATTTCACCGGCACTGCTGCGGTGATCGTGCATGCCTTGCAACAACTGCCCGCGTTCGATTACGCCTGCTGCGTGTACGCCACGGCGCCGTTGTTACAGGCGCGTTTTCTGCGTCAGGGGTTGGAGTTGCTGCAGCAGCATCCGCAGAAGTCGTTTGCGTTCTCCGTGTGCAGCTTTGGTTTCCCCGTACAGCGGGCGCTGACGCTGGACGGGCAGGGCGCATTGACCGCGTTGTACCCGGAATTTCGCAATACTCGCTCGCAGGATCTGCCTGAAGCTTTTCAGGACGCCGGCCAGTTTTACTGGGGCCGTAGCGATGCGTGGTTGCGCGGCGAGGTGTTGTATTCAAGCGCCAGCCTGCCGGTGATTCTGCCGCGGCATCTGGTGCAGGACATCGACACGCTGGAAGACTGGAAGCGCGCCGAATACCTCTACGCCGCACTCAAGGCCGGTGGAGAACTGCAATGAGAGTGCTGATCCGCGCCGACGCTTCGCCGACCATCGGCAGTGGCCACATTGCCCGCTGCCTGACCCTCGCCAGGGTGTTGCGCGGGCAGGGCAGTCATGTCGCGTTTGCCTGTCGGCAATTGCCGGGGCATCGACTGGATGCACTGCAGGCCGAGGGGTTCGAGACGTTCGCGCTGCCCGACAGCTATCCCGGTGAAGATCCGCAGCAGGCCATCGAGTCGATGCTGCCGTGGCAGGCTGATATCGATGCTCTGGACGCCTTGCTGGCAGGTCACGCCGTATTCGACTGGATCATCGCCGACCACTACGGCCTCGATCATCACTGGCAAACCGCGGCCCGTCAGTGGTCGCCACGAATTGCTGCAGTGGATGACCTCGCCACGCGGCATTACAGCGTTGATCTGTTGCTCAATCAAAACCTGTCCGGCCTGAGCGCCGACTACGCGCCACTGCTGCCCACCGGCTGTCGCACCTTGCTCGGCCCGCGCTACGCCATGCTGCGCGAAGAATTCGTCTGCCCGGCCATCGAGATCAAACCCAAGGCCCGCCGTGTGCTGGTGAATTTCGGTGGTTTCGACGCGGCGATGCAGACCCATCACGCGATGTTGGCCCTGAAGGATTTCACCGAACTGGAAGTGGATTTCGTCGCTGGCGCAGACAATCCGGCATGGACACAAATGCAGGCACTCGCCGCAACACGGTCGCACTGGCGCCTGCACAGTTTCGTCAGCGATTTCCAACAACGCATGACCGAAGCCGATCTGTTTATCGGCGCTGGCGGCGGCACCAGTTGGGAACGCGCGGCGCTGGGTCTGCCGACGATCTGCATCGCGGTATCGAATAATCAGCAGGCCAACGGCGAAGTGATGGCGGCGGCGGGGGCGCATGTGTTCATGGGCGCCCGCGAGCAGGTGAGTGTCGAGCAGTTGCGCGACG
The DNA here is from genome assembly GCF_025466205.1 of Pseudomonas sp. 13B_3.2_Bac1. NCBI lineage: Bacteria > Pseudomonadati > Pseudomonadota > Gammaproteobacteria > Pseudomonadales > Pseudomonadaceae > Pseudomonas > Pseudomonas sp. 13B_3.2_Bac1. Next base: position 22,837 of record NZ_JANLOG010000077.1, on the reverse strand, counting down.
CCATCGGTTTTGTCGTCGACAATGTCTATCTGCGCCAGAGCCTGGCCGAGCGTTCGCGGCAACTGGTCGATGGGCGCGGTGCGTTGCGGGTGGCGGCAGCGCTGGCCGGTGCAGTGCTCACGCTGCGCCCGGCGACCCTCGATGATGCGCAGTTGCTGTTCGACGGGCGCAATGCCGAGGCTGTGCGGCGCTGGTCACTGGACACGGCTGCAATTGAATGGCCGCAGCACCTGAACTGGCTCAATGCGAGTCTGCGCAACCCGCAGCGTCTGCTGTTGATTGCCGAGGCCGATGACGGGCCGATTGGCGTCTTGCGCTATGACCTGCGCGGCTTTGAGGCCGAAGTGTCGCTGTATCTGCTGGACGGGCGTTTCGGTCTGGGCTGGGGCAGGGCGCTGCTGGCGCGAGGTGAGGCGTTCGTTCGCGCGCACTGGCCGCAGTTGAGCGCGATTACCGCGCAGGTGCTGCCGGACAATCGTTCCTCTTTGAATGTATTTCGTGACGCCGGATTCACCCAGAGTGCCTGCGCGTTCACCCAGGTTTTGAAGGATCACCGCGATGAGTAGTTTCAAGATTGGCGAGCGTCTGATCGGTGCCGATGCGCCGCCGTTCATCATTGCCGAGATGAGCGGTAACCATAACCAGTCGCTGGAGGTGGCCCTGCAGATCGTCGAGGCCGCCGCCAAGGCCGGCGCGCATGCCTTGAAGTTGCAGACGTACACCGCGCAGACCATGACTCTGGATCTGACCGAGGGCGAGTTTTTCATCAAGGATCCGAACAGCCTGTGGGCCGGCACTTCGCTGTACGACCTGTACGAGAAGGCCCATACCCCGTGGGAGTGGCACGCACCGATTTTCGCCCGGGCCAAAGAGCTGGGCATGCTCGCGTTCTCGACGCCGTTCGATGACACGGCGGTGGACTTTCTCGAAAGCCTCGACGTGCCGGCGTACAAGATCGCCAGTTTCGAAAACACCGATCTGCCGTTGATTCGTCGCGTGGCGGCGACCGGCAAACCGCTGATCATCTCCACCGGCATGGCCAGCATCGCCGAACTCGACGAAACCGTGCGTGCCGCCCGCGAGGCCGGGTGCAAGGATCTGGTACTGCTCAAATGCACCAGCACTTACCCGGCAACGCCGCTCAACAGCAATCTGCGCACGATTCCGCACCTGCGTGAGCTGTTCGGTTGCGAGGTGGGTCTTTCCGATCACTCCATGGGCGTTGGCGTGTCCGTGGCCGCTGTGGCGCTCGGGGCGACGGTGGTGGAAAAGCACTTTACCCTCGACCGTTCGGCAGGTGGGGTCGACGCGAGTTTCTCGCTGGAACCTGCGGAGCTGGCCAGTCTGGTGGTCGAAACCGAACGCGCCTGGCAGGCCATGGGCCAGGTGCATTACGGCGTCACCGAAGCCGAGCGCAAGTCGCTGGTTTATCGCCGTTCGCTGTACGTCACCGTCGACATGGCCGCCGGTGAGCGCTTCACCGCCGCCAATCTGCGCGCCATTCGCCCTGGTCTCGGTCTGCCGCCCAAGCACACCGAAGCCGTCCTCGGTCGCTGCGCTCGCCTGGCGATCAAACGCGGCACGCCGCTGGACTGGTCGTTGGTCGAATAACCCGATCTGCAACCGATTCGGCAAAATAGCGTGACCTGCGAGTCATAACGCGCATCTTCACTGTATTGTATTGACCGGGGAGATGGGCGCCTGGCCGTGTATCGGTTCCAGTGATAGCCCTTTGCGCTCCCCGTGGCTGCCCTTTGTGGCGGCCGTTTTCTGTTTGTCGGCGCCCCTCGAATCCTTGCGAGCGGTGGTTTTGGGCTGTTTTTTATTGGGAAGCCGTAATGATTGGCATAAAAAGCATTGCGAGCTACGTTCCTGTAGCCGGCGTGGACAATTACGCACAAGGTGCAAAATTCGAGAAGGATGAAGAATTCATCCTCGGCAAAATCGGTTCGGCCTTCCTGCCGCGCAAAGACGCTGAACAGGAAACCTCCGATCTGTGCGTGGAAGCGGCCAATGCGCTGTTTGCCAGCAACCCTGAACTGAAACGTGAATCGATCGACGCGCTGATCGTCGTCACTCAGAACGGTGACGAAGAAGGCCTGCCGCACACCGCTGCCATCGTCCAGGACAAACTCGGTCTGCCGACCAATGTTGCGGCGTTCGATATTTCCCTGGGCTGCTCCGGCTACGTCTACGGCATCTACGCGATCAAGGGCTTCATGGAAGCCGCCGGTCTGAAGAACGGCCTGCTGATCACCGCTGACCCGTATTCGAAAATCGTCGACCCGGAAGACCGCAACACCACCATGCTCTTCGGCGATGCCGCCACTGCTACCTGGATGGGCGAAGACCCTTCCTGGGCGCTGGGCAAGGCCAAGTTCGGCACCGACGGTTCCGGCGCACCGCACCTGAAAGTCACCGATGGCGTGTTCTTCATGAACGGGCGTCAGGTGTTCAACTTCGCGCTGCTCAAAGTCCCGGCGCACTTGCACGAATTGCTCGACGACTCCGGTCTCAAGGCTGACGACATCGACGCCTTCTGCATTCACCAGGGCAGTGCGGCGATTGTCGATGCGGTGGCGCGACGTTTTGAAGGTGAGCCGGAGAAGTTCATCAAAGACATGGTCGAGACCGGTAACACCGTGTCGTCGAGCGTGCCGCTGCTGCTGGAAAAACACGTGCTCGATTCCGACTGGAAGCGCATTGCGATCAGTGGTTTCGGTGTGGGTCTGTCGTGGGGCTCGGCGATCATCTATCGTCCTTGAGTCCGGTCAAAAACGGCGGATACAAAAATAGCGTTCAGGGTTACCCTTGAACGCTATTTTTTTGCCTGAAGGGAGCGCGAGCCGGCATGAGCGAGTTTTTCCAAGCCAACGCCGAGGTTATCCAGCAGCGCTGGCCGGCACTGTTCGCACGATTGGTGGCTGAAGACAGTGCGGTCATCGACGCCGAACTGGTGCAGGGCCTGGGTTCGACACTGAGCGTTAACGGGATTCAACTCACCAGTCGTCACGACCGGATCCACGAGGCGCGCGTTCAGGCGGCCAGTCTGCCGGAAAAACCTCAGTTGCACGTTTACGGCACCGGTCTTGGAGACTTGCCGGTCGTGTTGCTGGAGCGTGCCGGGCTTGAGCGGTTGTACGTGCATGTGCTTAACGGCGCCCTGTTCGCGCTGGTGCTGCAACTGCTAGATCAGCGCCAATGGCTGGAAGACCCGCGCGTGCAGCTGTTCTATGCCGGTGATCTGTCAGACATCTGCACACCTTTTTTCGCCCTGCCGGCGGAGATGCTGCTGGCTGATGACTTCAACGCGAAGATCCGCGATCGGCTGGTCAGCGAAGTGCACCTGAGCTTCAACAATCGCGAGTTCGATCCAAACTTGCCGTTCATTCAACAGCGTTTGCGGGACTGCCTGCCGGTGTTGCTGGGCGATGACGATGTGGCGCAGTTGTTCGGCAGCGCCAATGGCCGGGAAATCTATGTGATCGGCACCGGGCCGACCCTGGAAGGGCATTTCCAGCGTCTGGCGGCGGTGCACGCGCAGGCCGAACGTCCATTGTTGATGTGCGTCGATACCGCTTACCGGCCGCTGCGCGAGCACGGCATCGTCCCGGATCTGGTGGTCACCATCGATCAGCGCATCAGCTTCCGGCATTTGCCATTCGAGGATTCCGCTGGCATCCCGCTGGTGTATCTGCCCATGAGCGATCCTGCGCTGCTGACCGCCTGGAAGGGCAAGCGCTATGGCGGTTACTCGGCCAGCCCGGTGTACGCCGCGTTGCGTGAGCAATACCCGCGTGGACAACTGCATGTCGGTGGCAGCGTGATTCATCCGGCGGTGGACCTGGCGGTGAAGATGGGTGCATCGCGAATTACCCTGTTTGGCGCCGACTTCGCCTTCCCGATGAACAAGACTCATGCCGGCTGGAACGATGGCGATCTGGGTCCCGGTGTTGATCAGGCGCGGCACTGGGTGCAGGACGGCCATGGCCAGCGGGTCAGCACCCAGCTGAATTTTCGCGGCTATCTTTGCGTGCTGGAGCGTTATATCGCCGCGCATCCGCAGGTACAGTTTTTCAACAGCAGTCGGGCGGGCGCATTGATCGCCGGGACGCAGTTCAATCAGGAGTTTGTGCAATGACGACGCTTGAGCAGTGCGTCGACGAATGCCGTCAGTGCGCCGGGCTGTTTCGCCTGGGACGTGATGTCGAGGCGGCGCTGGATATGGTCGATGTGTTCGAGGGCGCGCAGCAGTTGCTGATCGCTGCGTCTGCACCGATTCAGCAGGACTGGTCCTTTGTACTCACGCACATGCTCGCTTGTCAGGAACGTCAGGACTGGTTGGGGCTGGCGGACTGGATGGAGTATGAGTTGATCGAACTGTTGCAAAAAGCACGATCGGCACACTGACCGAGCGCACTGGCCCGCGGCTTTACGCGCGGGTCGGTTTTATGGCGTCATTTTTTCGCAGGTGGGAGGGCGCTAAGCCCTTGTTTTCTCGGGGGTGGCAGGGTGATGGCAAATTTTTTTCAAAAAGCCCTCAAGCAACCTGCCAACCCGACGATAACTATTACGAAGGTTCTCTAGGCCACACCAGGCGGTTGCCAGGGCCGGAAGCCGCAGTACCCAACCAACGAGGAATTCGTCATGGCTTTAACAGTAAACACCAACACCACGTCGCTGAACGTTCAGAAAAACCTGAACAACGCTTCCAACGCCCTGTCGACTTCGATGCAGCGCCTGTCTTCCGGCCTGAAAATCAACAGCGCTAAAGACGACGCCGCTGGCCTGCAGATCTCCAACCGTATGGCTTCGCAAATCCGTGGTGGCAACCAGGCTATCCAGAACGCCAACGACGGTATCTCCGTTGCTCAGGCAGCTGAAGGCGGCCTGCAAGCGACCACCGACATCCTGCAACGTATGCGTGAACTGGCTGTTAAAGCACGTAACGGCACCAACGGCACTGCTGACCAGACCGCAACCAACGCTGAATTCGCTCAGATGTCCGACGAGATCACCCGTATCTCGGCTTCGACCAACCTGAACGGCAAAAACCTGCTGGACGGTTCGGCTGGTACTGTAACCCTGCAAGTTGGCGCAAACACTGGTTCGGCTAACCACATCGACCTGGTACTGAGCTCCAAGTTCGACGCCGTCAGCCTGTCCGTAGGTAGCGGTACTGTAGTTCTGACCGGTGCTACCGGTACTGGTGCTGGTTCTGCTTCGCAGAACATCGACAACGCGATCACTGCAATCGACGCCGCTATCGCTGCCATCGGTGCACAGCGCGCCAGCCTGGGTGCTTCGCAAAACCGTCTGACCAGCACCATCTCCAACCTGCAGAACATCGTGGAAAACACCACTGCTGCACAGGGTCGTGTACAAGATACCGACTTCGCCGCAGAAACTGCTAACCTGACCAAGCAGCAAACTCTGCAGCAGGCTTCGACCTCTGTTCTGGCTCAAGCCAACCAACTGCCATCCGCTGTACTGAAGCTGCTTCAGTAATTTCGGATTGAGTTCGGGCGGGGGAGTGCGCTGGTCGCGCTCTCTCGCCTTTTTACGTTAGAGGGTGATGAGCATGGACATGAGCGTAAAGCTTAACGTGTCTTATCCGGCTCCCAAGCCAGCAGCACCGGTTGCTGACAAACCGTCAGAGGCGCCAGTCGTTGCCAAGGTGGATGCTCCGGTCGCTGATAAAAAGAGTCAGGATTCGGATGATGCCAAGTTGAAACTGGCGGTGCAGGAGATCGAAAAGTTTGTACAGTCGATCAAGCGCAATCTGGAGTTCTCTATCGACGAACACTCCGGAAAGGTCATCGTCAAGGTGATCGCAAGCGAGACGGGTGAAGTCGTTCGACAGATTCCCTCCGCAGAAGCCCTGAAGCTGGCAGACAGCCTCGCCAACGCGAGTCACGTGTTGTTCGACGCCAAAGTCTGATAGCTGGCATGAATAATGTTTGTACGTTCTCAGGACGCTGTTAACGGTCAAAAGAATGGCAACAATCTGAAGGGAGATGCACATGGCAAGTCCAATTCTACCGGGTTCCGGACTGGGTTCCGGCCTGGACATCGGCGCGATCGTGACCGCGCTGGTCAACGCCGACAAGTCTGCCAAGCAGACGCAGATCGATACTCAGACAAAAACCAACTCGCTGAAGATTTCCGGTGTCGGCTCGCTGAAAAGTGCGCTGGCGGCATTCCAGAAGTCGATGACTGATCTGGGCAAGGCGACCAGTCCTGCGTTTGCCGGTTATACCGCGACTTCGGATACGCCGACGGTACTCGGTGCAACGTCCGACAGTACTGCAGTACCTGGCAGCTATAGCGTTATCGTGAACAAACTGGCAACCGGCTCGAAAGTAGCCAGTGCTGCTTTTGCTGGCGGCGCCACCAGTGCCATTCCGAGTGGTACTCTGAAAATCAGTCAGAATGGCATTGATTACAATGTTGCGATTCCGGCCAATGCCACCTTGCAGAGCACTCGGGATGCGATCAACACCGCGCAGGCGAGCAATGGTATCTCCGCCAACATCGTGACCGACGCCAGCGGCGCTTCGCGTTTGGTGATCAACTCGAGCAAGACCGGCGCAGGCATGGACTTGCAGGTGAGTGGCATCGCGGGTCTCGAGATCGACGGTACTCAGAAAATGGGGACCAGTCCTGCGGCAGGTGCCTCGGGCGCCGTTGGCGACTTGGCTCAGGACGCATCGCTCACCATCGACGGTCTGACCGTTACCAGCAAGAGCAACACGGTAACAGGTGCAATCAGCGGAATGACGTTGAGCCTCGCTGCCGTAAGCCCTAAAGACGCCAGTGGGACTCCGACGCCCGCAACCGTGACCGTCGCAACCAACACCGCAGGCATCCAGACGTCGCTGCAGACGTTCATGGATTCCTACAACACGCTCAAGCGAACCATCGATACCCTGTCCAATGCGACCGCGGACGCTGATGGCAACCTGACTGTTTCTGCTGCGTTTACCGGTGACTCGCTGCCGCGTTCGCTGATGGCGGATATCCGTTCGCAGCTGACCCAGAGCTCGGCAGGTACCGGACAGTTGGCCGTCCTGGCGCAGATGGGTGTGCTGACCGACAAGGAAACCGGTGAGTTGACCCTCGATACCAAGGTGTTCAACGATCGTATGAGTATTCCGGGCATGTCTGGTCAGGTTCAGCAGATGTTCTCCGGCACCAATGCCACCAATGGTCTGTTGGCGCGCATGAGCAGTGCGGTTGATCCGTACATCAAGTCGGGTACCGGGCTGCTCGATCAGCGCAGCACCAGTTTGACCAACGCTGCGGCGAATCTGAAAAAGCAGCAGACAGCGTTGGACTTGCACGTGACGAGCCTGACGGCGACGCTGACCGCCAAATACAACGCCATGGACCTGTTGGTCGGGCAAATGAAGGCGACGGCAAGTAACATCACGTCGTTCTTCAGCTCGCTGAACGCTCAGCAATCCGCGAAGTAACCCGTAAGAACGACAAAAACCCGGCTACGCTTCATCGGCGTGCGCCGGGTTTTTGTCTTTTGATCTAAAGTTCTGTGATTCGTTGGCGATACACTGGTTATACGAGTCATTGTGGCAATGAGGTAGAACATGAACCCAATGTTAGCCCTTCGGCAATATCAAAAAGTCGGTGCACACGCCCAGACATCCGAAGCGAGCCCGCACCGCTTGGTGCAAATGTTGATGGAAGGTGGTCTGGAGCGCATCGCTCAGGCCAAGGGTGCCATCGAGCGCAAAGACATCCCTGCCAAGGGTACGGCTATCAGCAAGGCCATCGGTATCATTGGCGGTTTGTGCGAGGGTCTGGATCTGGAAAACAGCGCCGATTCGGTCGCTGATCTCAATCAGCTCTACATCTACATGATGAAGCGGCTGGCGCAGGCCAATATTGACAGCGACCCGCGAATTCTTGATGAGGTCGCCGGCCTGCTGCGCACCGTAAAGGAAGGCTGGGACGGCATCGCTCCGCCAGGCCCCCAGTTTTAAGGAGAGCACCATGAGTCTTGTATTGCAGCGAATCGCAGATACCCGTGAAGCGTTGGTCAGCGCGCTGGCCGAACGTAACTGGGAGGCCATTGGCGAGCTGGATCTGGCTTGCCGTTCCTGCATGGAAGACGTCATGGCCGAGGCCTCGCTGGATGAGGAGGCCTTGCGCAATAACCTTGAGGAGCTGCTCCACGTCTACAAGGAGCTTCTGGAGGCGGCGATGGGTGAGCGGCAGGCGATAGCCAACGAGATGTCGCAGATCACCCAAGCGCAGAAGGCGGCAAAGGTTTACCATCTGTTTGGTTAATTAACCTCCAGTTAATCCAGACATGTGCGCCATAAATTTGACTGTGCACGGTTTTTTGACTTAACTAGTGGCTGTTTTCAGATTTCAGGCGTCTACAGGCACAAGGTGTCCTGCAAGCGTCTCGCTTGCCCCATTTTTCGGGCATTGAGTTGACTAGGGAAGTTGCTATTGCATGTGGCGTGAAACCAAAATTCTGCTGATCGATGACGATAGCGTCCGCCGCCGCGACCTGGCGGTGATTTTAAATTTTCTCGGCGAAGAAAATTTACCCTGCGGCAGCCATGACTGGCAGCAGGCCGTCGGCTCTTTGTCATCAAGTCGTGAAGTCATCTGTGTACTGATCGGGACGGTCAATGCTCCGGGTGCACTTTTGGGCTTGTTAAAGACACTCTCGACATGGGATGAGTTCCTTCCGGTTTTGCTGATGGGCGATAATTCTTCCGTCGACCTGCCGGAAGACCAGCGCCGCCGGGTGCTTTCGACCCTGGAAATGCCGCCCAGCTACAGCAAATTGCTCGACTCCCTGCACCGTGCCCAGGTCTATCGCGAGATGTACGATCAGGCCCGCGAACGCGGCCGTCATCGCGAACCCAATCTGTTCCGCAGCCTCGTCGGCACCAGCCGGGCGATCCAGCACGTCCGGCAGATGATGCAGCAAGTGGCCGACACCGACGCCAGCGTGCTGATCCTCGGCGAGTCCGGCACCGGCAAGGAAGTGGTTGCGCGCAATCTGCATTACCACTCCAAGCGTCGCGACGCGCCATTCGTGCCAGTCAACTGCGGGGCGATCCCGGCAGAGCTGCTGGAAAGCGAACTGTTCGGCCACGAGAAGGGCGCCTTCACCGGTGCGATCACCAGCCGTGCCGGGCGTTTCGAACTGGCCAATGGCGGTACGCTGTTCCTTGACGAAATCGGCGACATGCCGCTGCCGATGCAGGTCAAGCTGCTGCGCGTCCTGCAGGAGCGCACCTTCGAGCGCGTGGGCAGCAACAAGACCCAGAGTGTCGACGTGCGCATCATTGCCGCGACCCACAAGAATCTCGAAAGCATGATCGAGATCGGCACCTTCCGCGAAGACCTCTACTATCGCCTGAACGTGTTCCCGATCGAGATGGCGCCCCTGCGTGAGCGCGTCGAAGACATTCCGCTGCTGATGAATGAACTGATCTCGCGCATGGAACACGAAAAGCGCGGCTCGATCCGTTTCAACTCGGCAGCGATCATGTCGCTGTGCCGTCACGGCTGGCCGGGCAACGTCCGTGAGCTGGCGAACCTGGTCGAGCGCATGGCGATCATGCATCCGTACGGGGTGATCGGCGTGGTCGAGTTGCCGAAGAAATTCCGCTACGTCGACGACGAAGACGAGCAGATGGTCGACAGCCTGCGCAGCGATCTCGAAGAGCGCGTGGCCATCAACGGTCACACCCCGGACTTCACCGCTAACGCGATGCTGCCGCCGGAAGGTCTGGACCTCAAGGACTACCTCGGTGGTCTGGAGCAGGGCCTGATCCAGCAGGCGCTGGACGACGCCAATGGCATCGTGGCGCGCGCTGCCGAACGCCTGCGCATTCGTCGTACCACGCTGGTGGAGAAGATGCGCAAGTACGGCATGAGCCGGCGCGAAGGTGACGAACAGGCGGATGATTGACGCGTGTTTTTCAATGCCTTCATTTATAAGCAGTTTTTTTTAGGCACGGGTATTGCTACATCCCTCGCAACGTTCCGTTTAACTGACGGTCAGCCAAGCGAGAGAACACAATGCCCCAAGCCCAGATGTCTTCTGCCTCCAATGCCGAGGGGCAACCGTCGTCCTTAGAGCAGACGAGCCGCCTGGGTCTTGAGCAGGCGTTCGCGCTGTTCAATCAGATGTCCAGCCAGTTGACCGATTCCTACAGCATGCTTGAAGCCCGGGTCACCGAGCTCAAGGGTGAACTGGCCGTGGTCAGCGCCCAGCGCATGCAGGAGCTGGCAGAAAAAGAACGCCTGGCCAACCGTCTGCAAAACCTCCTCGATCTGTTGCCAGGTGGCGTCATCGTGATTGACGGCCACGGCATGGTTCGCGAAGCCAATCCGGCGGCGATCGACTTGCTCGGGCTGCCACTGGAAGGCGAATTGTGGCGTCACGTCATCGCCCGATGCTTTGCCCCGCGTGAAGACGACGGTCATGAAATCTCTCTGAAAAACGGGCGGCGCCTGTCGATTGCCACGCGCTCGCTGGATGCCGAGCCGGGGCAGTTGGTGTTGCTCAACGACCTGACAGAAACCCGTCATCTGCAGGATCAACTGGCGCGTCACGAGCGCCTGTCGTCGCTGGGTCGGATGGTCGCCTCGCTGGCTCATCAGATCCGCACGCCGCTGTCCGCCGCGTTGCTCTACGCCAGTCATTTGACTGAGCAGGAATTGCCCGTCGCCACCCAGCAGCGTTTCGCTGGCCGCCTCAAAGAGCGCCTGCATGAGCTGGAACATCAGGTGCGCGACATGCTGGTGTTCGCCCGTGGCGAGCTGCCGCTGACCGACCGGATCACCCCGAATGCCTTGATGCAGTCGCTGCAAGCGGCGGCGCTGACCCATGTGCAGGATTTGCCCATTCGCTGGCAGTGCGACAGCCATGCCGGCGAATTGCTGTGCAACCGCGACACGCTGGTCGGGGCGATTCTCAATTTGATCGAAAACGCGATTCAGGCCAGCGATGGCAACGTGCGTCTGAAAGTGCATTGCTACAGCCGCGACAACAGCCTGCGCCTGTGTGTCAGCGACAGCGGCAGCGGCATTGATCCGGCGGTGCTGGAGCGTCTCGGTGAGCCATTTTTCACCACCAAAGTGACCGGTACCGGGCTTGGCCTGACCGTGGTCAAGGCTGTGGCGCGGGCACATCAGGGAGAATTGCAGCTGCGTTCGCGAGTCGGGCGCGGCACGTGCGCGCAGGTGATCCTGCCGCTGTTTTCCGCTGTACTCGGAGCTGAGTAAACGTCATGGGCATCAAGGTTTTGCTGGTCGAGGATGACCGCTCGTTGCGCGAAGCGCTGGCCGATACGCTGCTGCTGGCGGGTCACGACTACCAGGCGGTCGGCAGTGCCGAAGAGGCGTTGCAGGCGGTCGAGCGCGAGGCGTTCAGTCTGGTGGTCAGCGACGTCAACATGCCTGGCATGGACGGCCATCAACTGCTTGCACTGTTGCGTGCCCGGCAGCCGCAATTGCCGGTGTTGCTGATGACTGCGCATGGCGCGGTCGAACGCGCCGTGGATGCGATGCGTCAGGGCGCGGCGGATTATCTGGTCAAGCCATTTGAACCCAAGGCCCTGCTGGACCTGGTGTCGCGACATGCCTTGGGTAGCGTCAGCGTTGCTGACGGTGAAGGTCCGGTGGCGGTCGAGCCGGCCAGTGCGCAGCTGCTCGAATTGGCCGCGCGGGTGGCGCGCAGTGATTCCACGGTGCTGATCTCCGGCGAGTCCGGTACCGGCAAGGAAGTGCTGGCGCGCTACATCCACCAGCAATCCCATCGCGCCAGCCAACCGTTCATCGCGATCAACTGCGCGGCGATTCCCGACAACATGCTCGAGGCCACACTGTTCGGTCACGAGAAGGGTTCGTTCACTGGCGCCATCGCGGCGCAGGCCGGCAAGTTCGAGCAGGCCGATGGCGGCACCATTCTGCTCGACGAGATTTCCGAAATGCCCTTGGGCCTGCAAGCCAAGTTGCTGCGGGTGTTGCAGGAGCGCGAAGTCGAGCGCGTCGGTGCGCGCAAACCGATCACCCTGGATATTCGCGTGGTCGCCACCACCAACCGTGATCTGGCCGGCGAAGTGGCGGCGGGGCGTTTCCGTGAAGACCTTTTTTACCGTTTGTCGGTTTTCCCCCTGGCGTGGCGTCCACTTCGCGAGCGCACTGCCGATATCTTGCCGCTGGCGGAGCGGTTGCTGAACAAACACGTCAATAAAATGAAGCATGCGGCGGCGAAACTTTCGCCAGAGGCCCAGGCTTGCCTGACCCACTACCCGTGGCCGGGCAACGTGCGTGAACTGGATAACGCGATTCAACGGGCGCTGATTCTGCAGCAGGGCGGTTTGATCCAGCCGCAGGATTTCTGCCTGACCGGAGCGGTGACGTTCAGCGCGGCACCGGCCGTCGCGCCGGTGCAACCGTTGGTGCGCGAGATCGAAGTCGAAGCCGAATCCGCCGGTGCGCTGGGCGATGACCTGCGTCGCCGGGAGTTCCAGATGATCATCGACACCCTGCGCACCGAGCGTGGCCGGCGCAAGGAAGCCGCGGAAAAGCTCGGTATCAGCCCGCGTACCCTGCGCTACAAACTGGCGCAGATGCGGGATGCCGGGATGGACGTCGAAGGCTATCTGTTCGCCACCTGAAAATTGTCGCAAGTCAATTGTGGGAGCGGGCTTGCTCGCGAAAGCGCAGGGTCAGTTGCGAAAATGTCGACTGACTCTCCCTCTTCGCGAGCAAGCCCGCTCCCACAGTAGTTTCGCGGTGCCTGGACCTGACGCGGTGCCTTGATGGGCTTTTATAGAGTAAGTCCGCCGAGCTGGCACCCTTGTTGCTAATACCTGTGTACCCGCCGAGTGAGTGTCAAAAAATTGCGGGCCGCCCAAGAGAGTAGACCATGAGCCAAGGTATTGAATTTAATCGGTTGATGATGGACATGAAGGCCATGAAAATGGACGCCATGGCCACGCCAAAATCGACTGCCGCCGTCCCGGAACTGGCAGGCAGCAGCTTTTCCGACATGCTCGGTCAGGCCATCAACAAAGTCAGCGATACCCAGCAGGCGTCGACTCAGTTGGCCAACGCATTTGAAATCGGCAAGAGCGGCGTCGATCTGACGGACGTGATGATCGCCTCGCAGAAAGCCAGCGTGTCGTTCCAGGCTCTGACCCAGGTGCGCAACAAGCTGGTTCAGGCTTATCAAGACATCATGCAGATGCCGGTTTAAGGACGAGATTGAGTCATGGCAGAAGCAGTCGCCGATAACGTTCCGGCCAAGGCCACCCCGATAGACGGCAAACCGCCGCTGTTCGGCCTGTCCTTCCTGGAAAACCTCTCCGAGATGACCATGCTGCGTCAGGTGGGCCTGTTGGTCGGCCTGGCTGCGAGCGTGGCGATTGGCTTTGCCGTGGTGCTGTGGTCGCAGCAGCCGGATTACCGTCCGTTGTACGGCAGCCTTGCCGGCATGGACGCCAAGCAGGTCATGGACACCCTGGCCTCCGCCGACATTCCTTACACCGTCGAGCCGAACTCCGGCGCCTTGCTGGTCAAGGCGGACGACCTGTCCCGTGCGCGGATGAAACTCGCGGCCGCTGGTGTCACTCCCAGCGACGGCAACATCGGTTTCGAAATCCTCGACAAGGAACAGGGTCTGGGCACCAGCCAGTTCATGGAAGCGACGCGTTACCGTCGCGGCCTCGAAGGCGAACTGGCACGCACCATTTCCAGCCTGAACAACGTCAAGGGCGCCCGTGTGCACCTGGCGATTCCGAAGAGTTCGGTGTTCGTGCGTGATGAGCGCAAGCCAAGCGCTTCGGTACTGGTCGAGCTGTACTCCGGACGTTCGCTGGAGCCGGGGCAGGTGGTGGCGATCATCAACCTGGTGGCGACCTCCGTGCCTGAACTGAGCAAATCGCAGATCACCGTCGTCGATCAGAAGGGCAATCTGCTTTCCGATCAGGCGGAAAACTCCGAAATGACCATGGCCGGCAAGCAGTTCGATTACAGCCGCCGCATGGAAAGCATGCTGACCCAGCGCGTGCACAATATTCTGCAACCGGTGCTGGGCAACGACCGCTACAAGGCTGAAGTCTCGGCCGACATCGATTTCAACGCCGTCGAATCGACTGCCGAGCAGTTCAACCCGGATCAACCGGCGTTGCGCAGCGAGCAGTCGGTCAACGAACAACGCACCGCCAGCAATGGCCCGCAAGGTGTACCGGGTGCCCTGAGCAACCAGCCGCCAGCGCCGGCCTCGGCACCGCAGACCACCGGTGGCGCGCAAGCCTCTACCGGCATGATTCAACCCGGTCAGCCACTGGTTGATGCCAACGGTCAGCAGATCATGGACCCGGCCACCGGCCAGCCAATGCTCGCGCCGTACCCGGCGGACAAGCGTCAACAATCCACCAAGAACTTCGAACTCGACCGTTCCATCAGCCACACCAAACAGCAGCAGGGTCGCCTGAACCGTCTGTCGGTGTCGGTGGTGGTCGACGATCAGGTCAAGATCAACCCGGCCAACGGGGAAACTACCCGCGCGCCGTGGAGCGCCGATGAACTGGCGCGTTTCACCCGTCTGGTGCAGGACGCGGTCGGCTTCGACGCCAGCCGTGGCGACAGCGTCAGCGTGATCAACATGCCGTTCTCCGCCGAGCGCGGCGAAGTGGTTGCCGATATTCCGTTCTACTCCCAGCCATGGTTCTGGGACATCGTCAAACAAGTGCTGGGTGTGTTGTTCATCCTGGTGCTGGTGTTTGGTGTGCTGCGTCCGGTGTTGAACAACATCACCGGTGGCGGCAAAGGCAAGGAGCTGGCCGGTCTGGGCAGCGACGTGGAACTCGGTGGCATGGGCGGCCTGGACGGCGACCTGGCCAACGACCGCGTGAGCCTCGGTGGTCCGCAGAGCATTCTGTTGCCTAGCCCGAGCGAGGGTTACGACGCACAACTGAATGCAATCAAGAGCTTGGTGGCCGAGGATCCGGGTCGCGTGGCTCAGGTCGTGAAAGAGTGGATTAACGCAGATGAGTGATAACCGAGCCGCAACCGCCAAACTGAACAAGGTTGACAAAGCCGCGATTCTGCTGCTGTCCCTGGGTTCAACCGATGCCGCGCAAGTGCTGCGCCACATGGGCCCCAAAGAGGTTCAGCGTGTCGGTGTGGCCATGGCGCAGATGGGCAACGTCCATCGCGAGCAGGTCGAGCAGGTCATGAGCGAGTTCGTCGACATCGTCGGCGACCAGACCAGCCTCGGCGTCGGCTCCGACGACTACGTGCGCAAAATGCTTACCCAGGCGTTGGGCGAAGACAAGGCCAATGGCCTGATCGACCGCATCCTGCTCGGTGGCAACACCAGCGGCCTCGACAGCCTGAAATGGATGGAGCCGCGCGCCGTTGCCGACGTGATCCGTTACGAACACCCGCAGATCCAGGCCATCGTCGTCGCGTACCTCGACCCGGATCAGGCCGGTGAAGTATTGGGCAACTTCGACCACAAGGTGCGTCTGGACATCATCCTGCGCGTCTCGTCGTTGAACACCGTGCAACCGGCGGCGCTGAAAGAGCTGAACCAGATTCTCGAGAAGCAGTTCTCCGGCAACTCGAATGCCTCGCGCACCACCCTGGGTGGCATCAAGCGTGCGGCGGACATCATGAACTTCCTCGACAGCTCGATCGAAGGCCAGCTCATGGACTCGATCCGCGAAGTCGACGAGGACCTGTCCGGTCAGATCGAAGACCTCATGTTCGTGTTCAACAACCTGGCCGACGTGGACGACCGCGGCATTCAGGCGCTGTTGCGCGAGGTCTCTTCCGACGTGCTGGTACTGGCCCTCAAGGGTTCGGACGAAGGCGTCAAAGAGAAGATCTTCAAGAACATGTCCAAACGTGCGGCCGAACTGTTGCGCGACGACCTCGAGGCCAAAGGCCCGGTGCGCGTCAGCGACGTGGAAACCGCGCAGAAAGAAATCCTCACCATTGCCCGTCGTATGGCCGAAGCCGGCGAAATCGTGCTCGGTGGCAAGGGCGGCGAGGAAATGATCTAAGCCCATGGACAAGCATGACGATGTGACGGATCTGATCCGTGCCCGGGATGTCCGTGGTTTCGAATCCTGGGAAATGCCCAGCTTCGATCCGCCGAAACCGGAACCCGAGCCGGAACCGGAGCCCGAACCGCCGGAAATGGAAGAGGTGCCGCTGGAAGAAGTCCAGCCACTGACCCTGGAAGAACTCGAAAGCATCCGTCAGGAGGCTTACAACGAGGGCTTTGGCATCGGCGAGAAGGAAGGTTTTCACAGCGCTACGCTCAAAGTGCGTCAGGAAGCCGAAGTGGCGCTGGCGGCGAAACTCGCCAGCCTCGAGCAACTGATGACCCACCTGTTCGAGCCGATTGCCGAGCAGGACACACAGATCGAAAAGTCGCTGGTCGACCTCGTCCAACACATCACCAGACAAGTGATCAAGCGCGAGCTGGCCATCGACTCCAGCCAGATCGAACAGGTCATGCGCGACGCGCTCAAGCTGTTGCCGTTGGGCGTGGAAAACGTGCGCCTTTACGTCAATCCGCAAGACTTCGAGCAGGCCAAGGCCTTGCGCGAACGTCATGAGGAATCCTGGCGTATCGTCGAAGACGACTCGCTGCTGCCGGGCGGTTGCCGGGTTGAAACCGAGCACAGCCGTATCGACGCCAGCATCGAGACCCGCGTGACCCAGGTCATGGCCAAACTGTTCGACCAGTTACACGAACAGGCCCTGCACCCGGCTGCGCCGGATCTGAGTCTGGACATTCCTGAAGAAAACCAACCGGCGGCTGCGCCTGAAGAGCCGCTCGCGGACACCCCCGATGCGCCTTGAACGCACCAGTTTCGCCAAGCGCCTCAGCACTTATGCCGAAGCCACTGAGATCGCCGGCGCGCCGATTCTCGAAGGCCGCCTGTTGCGTATGGTCGGCCTCACCCTCGAAGCCGAAGGCCTGCGCGCTGCCATGGGCACGCGCTGCCTGGTGATCAATGACGACAGCTATCACCCGTCCCAGGTGGAAGCGGAGGTCATGGGGTTTTCCGGCAACAAAGTCTTTCTGATGCCGGTCGGCAGCGTCGCCGGTATCGCCCCGGGCGCCCGTGTGGTGCCACTGGCGGAAACCGGTCGTCTGCCGATGGGCATGAGCATGCTTGGTCGCGTACTCGATGGCGCCGGACGCGCGCTGGACGGCAAGGGCGGGATGAAGGCTGAAGACTGGGTGCCGATGGACGGCCCGACCATCAACCCGCTCAACCGCGATCCGATCCACGTCCCGCTGGACGTCGGCATCCGTTGCATCAACGGTTTGCTGACTGTCGGGCGTGGTCAGCGTCTGGGTCTGTTCGCCGGTACCGGTGTCGGTAAATCGGTGCTGCTGGGCATGATGACCCGCTTCACCGAGGCCGACATTATCGTCGTCGGTCTGATCGGTGAGCGGGGTCGAGAAGTTAAAGAATTCATCGAGCACATTCTCGGTGAAGAAGGCCTCAAGCGTTCGGTGGTGGTCGCCTCGCCGGCGGACGATGCGCCGCTGATGCGTCTGCGCGCGGCGATGTATTGCACGCGGATCGCCGAGTATTTCCGCGACAAGGGCAAGAACGTCCTGTTGCTGATGGATTCGTTGACCCGTTTCGCCCAGGCCCAGCGGGAAATCGCTTTGGCCATTGGCGAGCCGCCAGCGACCAAGGGTTATCCGCCCTCGGTGTTCGCCAAACTGCCGAAACTGGTGGAGCGCGCCGGTAACGCGGAGAAGGGCGGGGGTTCGATCACCGCGTTCTACACCGTGTTGTCCGAAGGCGATGACCAGCAGGACCCGATTGCCGACTCGGCGCGGGGCGTGCTCGACGGCCACATCGTGTTGTCCCGGCGTCTGGCCGAGGAAGGGCACTATCCGGCCATCGACATCGAAGCCTCGATCAGCCGGGTGATGCCGGCCGTGGTTTCGGCGGAGCACATGCAGCGTGCGCAGTACTTCAAGCAATTGTGGTCGCGCTATCAGCAGAGCCGCGACCTGATCAGCGTCGGCGCGTACGTCGCCGGTGGCGACCGCGAGACCGATCTGGCGATCAATCTGCAGCCGCAACTGACCCGCTACCAGCGTCAGGGGCTCAACGACAAGATCAACATGGGCGAGAGCCAGGCTTACCTCGAAACCCTGTTCGCGCCCGCGGCGGGTGGGTAACCGGCCATGGCCGTGAGCCGAGCTGCGCGTCTGGCACCGGTGGTGGAGATGGCCGAACAGGCCGAGAAAACCGCCGTGCAGCGCCTGGGTTACTTTCAGGGCCAGGTCAAAGTGGCTGAAAGCAAACTCGCCGACCTCGACGCCTTTCGTCTGGATTATCAGGAACAGTGGATCGTGCGCGGCAGCGACGGGGTGTCCGGGCAATGGCTGCTGGGTTATCACGGCTTCCTCGCGCAACTGGACACCGCCATCGACCAGCAGCGCCAGAGCCTGGTCTGGCACCAGAACAACCTGATCAAGGCGCGGGACGCCTGGCAGCAGGCGTTTGCCAAGGTCGAAGGCCTGCGCAAACTGGTGCAGCGCTATCGCGAAGAGGCGCAACGCCTCGAAGACAAGCGTGAGCAGAAGCTGCTGGACGAGTTGTCGCAGCGTTTGCCGCGCCAGAACCCTTTTTAAGTTGTCCCAAACTCCCTGTGGGAGCGGGCTTGCTCGCGAAGGCGTCGTGTCAGTCACCACCTCGGTCAACTGACCGATTGCATTCGCGAGCGAGCCCGCTCCCACATTTGGTTCTGCGTTGCACCTTGCCCCTGGGTCTACCAGATGCTAAACCTTGTACACGTTCGTCAATGACAAGGAAGCCAGTCAATGTCAGTCGTTACAGAAGTCTCTCCGGATGGTCAAAAACTGACGATTTCGGTCAAGGGGCGGTTCGATTTTGGGCGCCATCAGGAGTTTCGCGAGTCCTATGAGCGGCTTAACCAAAAACCCGACTCCATCGTGGTTGATCTGAAAGAAGCCACCTACCTCGACAGCTCCGCGCTGGGCATGCTGCTCTTGCTGCGCGATCATGCCGGCGGCGACGACTCGGATGTGCGCGTGATCAACAGCAACTCCGACGTGCGCAAGATCCTCGCCATCTCCAATTTCGACAAACTCTTCGACATCAGTTGACGGCCATGCAGGCGCAAGAGCCGCTGACGATCCTGATCGCCGAAGACAGCGCCGCTGACCGGTTACTGTTGTCGACCATCGTCCGGCGTCAGGGGCATGAAGTGCTGACGGCGGCCAATGGCGCTGAAGCGGTTGAGGTCTTTCGCCGACAACAACCGCATCTGGTGCTGATGGACGCGATGATGCCGGTGATGGACGGCTTCGAAGCGGCGCAGCAGATCAAGGCGCTGGCGGGGGAAACCCTGGTGCCGATCATCTTCCTGACCTCGCTGACCGAAAGTGAAGCCCTGGCCCGGTGTCTGGAGGCTGGGGGCGACGACTTTCTGGCGAAGCCCTACAACCAGGTGATCCTCGCCGCCAAAATCAAGGCGATGGATCGCTTGCGCCGCTTGCAGGCCACCGTGTTGCAGCAACGCGACCTGATCGCCAAACATCACGATTACCTGCTCAACGAACAACGCGTGGCCAAAGCGGTGTTCGACAAGGTGGCCCACTCGGGCTGCCTGAGTGCGCCGAATATCCGCTATCTGCAATCACCTTACGCGTTGTTCAACGGCGACCTGCTGCTGGCGGCGTACACCCCGGCCGGCGACATGCATGTGCTGCTCGGTGATTTCACCGGTCACGGTCTGCCGGCGGCGGTGGGAGCCATGCCTCTGGCAGAAGTGTTCTATGGCATGACCGCCAAGGGCTACGGCCTGGCCGAAACCCTGCGCGAGATGAACGCCAAGCTCAAGCGCATCCTGCCAGTGGACATGTTCTGCTGCGCGACCATGCTCTGCCTGAGTTTTCAGCGGCGCACGGTGGAGGTGTGGAACGGCGGTATGCCCGACGGTTATCTGCACCGGATTGCCAGCGGCGAGCGGGTGCCGCTGTCGGCGCGGCACTTGCCGCTGGGCGTGCTCAGCCCGCAAGCGTTTGACGATCGGACAGAAGTGCAAACCATGGCGGTGGGGGATCGGGTGTTCCTGCTGTCGGACGGTGTGATCGACACCACTGACGGCGATGACCGGTTGTTCGGTGTCGAGCGTTTGCAGCAGCTGTTTGCTGTCAACCGTGAGCCGGACAACCTGTTTGTCGAGATCGAGCAGGCGTTGCTGGCGTTTCGCGGCGAGCCCCGTGACGACGTGAGCATGGTCGAGATCAGTCTGCTCGACGCGGCGCAGGTCATGCCACCGGCGCCGGTGTATTCCGACAGCGGCCAGTCGTGTCCGCTGGACTGGTCGGTGAGCTTCGAGTTTCGCGGCGCTACACTGAAGCGCTTCAATCCTTTGCCGTATCTGCTGCAGTTGTTGCTGGAAGTACACGGGTTGCGCACCCAGAGCGGGGCGATCTACAGCGTGCTCGCCGAGTTGTACTCCAATGCGCTGGAGCATGGCGTGCTGGGTCTGGATTCCAGCCTCAAGCGCGATGCCGCAGGATTCGCGCGCTACTATGAGCAGCGCAATGCGCGACTCGAAGCCTTGCAGGACGGTTACGTGCGCGTGCATCTGCAGGTCCGGCCGCAAGGTACCGGTGGCTGTCTGGTCATTCGCGTCGAGGACAGCGGCAAGGGTTTTGACGTGGCGCGGGTGATGGAGCGGCCGCTGGACGGTGTCCGTCTGTCGGGGCGCGGAGTCAGTTTGATCCGGCAATTGGGGCATAACGCCAGATGGTCGGACGAAGGTCGCAGTGCTTGCGTAGAGTTTTTCTGGGAGGTTAAGGCATAATCCGCCGATTCTTGATCAAGGAGTGAACAAGTGACTGACCAACATGTGGATCGCGAAGTACTCGATGCGTTGCGCGAAGTGATGGAAGACAGCTATCCGGATTTGCTGGATACCTTCCTGACCGATTCTGAAAGTCGCTTGCATCAACTGCAGAAGACCGCCGATGCCAGGGTGTTGGCCGAGGTCGCCCATAGTTTCAAGGGCAGCGCCAGCAACATGGGGGCCGTTCGGCTGGCGACCCTTTGTCAGGCACTCGAGGCGGACGCCAGAAACAAAAGCCCGGCTGAAATCGTCGATCTGGTGGCGGACATCAGCAGCGAATTCGCCGATGTGCGACCTGTCTACGAAGACGAACGCCAGCACGCCCTGACCCATTGAATCCCGCCGTCCGGCGCTTTTCGCAAGTGCCGGACAAAACTGGCCCGACACTTGCAATAATCCCCGTCAACTGTACCTACGATCCCAGTGCAGCGGAGACCGTGTCATGCCTGCGACCCCCAATGTTCTTCTTCAATCTGCCGCTCAGGCCAAGGCGCAAGCCGCCGCCGCGAAAACGCCGGTAATGGCTGCAGACACCGGGGACAAGGCCTCAAGCTTCGCTCAGGTGTTCGCCGATCAAGGCTCGAAAAAGACTCTTCCGAGCTCTGACAGTTCGTTGAAACCGGCGCGCGACAAGGTTGCCGACAACAGCGACAGGAAAGATCTCGGCAAGGATAAGTCTGCCGCCACGCAACAGACCGTTGCCGATAGCGGCAACGCCTTGCCTGCCGACAAGTCTGCACCGACGACATCCGATGATCAGGCCGCCGCTGACAAGGCCGCCGCCGATGCTGCCGCAGACAACGCGCAGACTCCGGTGGCTGACACCACGCCGGTTGACCCGGCGCTGGATCCGGCGCTGGCGCAAACCGTGCAGCCGCTGGTCGCGGCGCCTGTGGTGCCAGCACCGGTGGCTGTAACACCGGAGCCGGTCAAGGCCGAAACACCGGTCGTGGCCGCAACCGTCGCGCCGGCAGTGATCAAAGACCCTGCTGCGTCGACCGACAGCGCTTTCGACCCGGCGGCCGATCCGCTCGACTCGTTGCCGGCGGTGCGCATGGCGATGGAGCAGGGCGGGCACATTTCCGCATCCAGCCAGACACAGCCCAAAGCTACGCCGGCCCAGACTCAGGCCGACGGTGAATTGACTTCGGCGCAGAACTTCGCCGCCGGCATGGCCAGCATGCTCGACGTGCAGGCCGACAAGGACAGCACCAGTCAGAATGGGGAGAAAACCTTCAGTGGCTTGATCGACGATGGCCTGAAAGATCTGAAAAGCGCCACCAGTGATACCCGTGTCGATGATTTCGCCAACCGTCTGGCGGCGCTGACTCAGGCAGCCACACCGAAAACCGCGAACGCCGTACCGGTGAATCAGCCGATCGCCATGCACCAGAGCGGCTGGACCGAAGAAATCGTCAATCGCGTCATGTACCTGTCGAGCGCCAATCTGAAGGCGGCGGATATTCAATTGCAGCCGGCGGAACTGGGGCGTCTGGATATCCGGGTGAACATGGTTCCCGATCAGCAGACCCAGGTGACGTTCATGAGCGCGCATCCAAGCGTGCGTGAAGCGCTGGACGGTCAAATGCATCGCCTGCGTGACATGTTCACCCAGCAGGGCATGGGCCAGGTCGACGTCAATGTCTCCGATCAGAGCCGCGGCTGGCAGGGTCAGCAGGGCCAGGAACAGGCGCAGCAGGGCCAGAGTGGCCGCACCAGCGCCGCTGGCGGACGTCTGGATTCGGCGGAAGAAGAGCTGACGCCGGCGGCAGTGGCGGAAGCCGCTGCGCAAACCACCAGCGTCATTGGCACCAGCGCGGTCGATTACTACGCCTGACACGACGCTGTATCCCCTGTGGGAGCGGGGGGGGGGGGGGGGGGGGGGGGGGGGGGCGCCCCGCCCCATGTCTTT